>DATBCA010000111.1:0-2131 GCA_036270715.1 Solirubrobacteraceae bacterium | reverse complement strand
CCATAGCTCGGGGAGCGCCGCGGCAGCGCGGTAGCCGGCGCGCGCACACGCGGCCACGACGCGCGCGTCGACATCGCCGTAGGGGTAGGCGAGCGAGGTGCAGTCGGCCCCCATGCCCTGCTCGCATTCGGCCTTCGAGCGCTCGAGCTCGTCGACGAGCGCGCTGTCCTCGAGCGTCGTCAGGGGGGGGTGTGTGCAGGTGTGCGAGCCGACCTCCCAGCCCGCGGCCACCAGCGAGCGCAGCTCGGCCCACGACATCGGCGTGAGCTCGCGCTGGTGGTCGCCGCCGAGCCAGCGCTCGACGCCCGCCCAGGCGAGCGGCGCTCCGCCGCCGACGAACTTCGTCGGCGCGAACACCGTCGCGGGCATGCCCAAACGATCGAGGATCGGCCGCGCGAGCTCGAGCACCGATCGGTACGCGTCGTCGAACGTGACGGCAACGACGCGGCCCTGCACGCGTCCGAGCGCCGCCTCGGTGAACGTCGCTCCTCGGTAGCCGCGGCCATGCAGGAGCGCGAGCTGGCGCTCGAAGCGCTCGGGCGTCGTCGAGAGCGCGGCGTCCCAGCTGGGGCTCAGCGCGTGGTAGCAGAGCACGAGCACGTCAGCTGCCACGGCGACGCCTCCGCCTTTGCGCTCGCCGCTGCTCCAGCAGCTCGACATACAGGTCCTCGAGCCTGCGCACGAGCGTGTCGATGTCGAACTCCGTGCGCCGGCGCGCCTGCGCGCGCGCTCCCATCCGCCGTGCGCGCTCTGGATCGGACAGCAGCGAGGCGATAGCGCCCGCGAGCGCGAAGCTGTCGCGCGGCGCCACCAGCAGCCCGTGGGTGCCGTCTTCGATCAGGTCGGGCACGCCGCCGACCGCGGTCGCGACGATTCCTCGCGCCGCGTCCATGTACTCCATTACCGCGAGCGGGCTGCCCTCGAAGTCGGAGCACGAGACCGCGACGTCGAGCGCCTGCAGCACGTCGGCGACGTCCTCGCGGAAGCCGAGCAGGCGCACGTTGCGAGCGATGCCCAGCTCGCGCGCGAGCGCTTCGAGCGCCGCTCGCTCGGGTCCCTCACCGGCGATCAGCACGGCCAGCGTCGGGTGATCTCCGACGAGCTGCGCGGCGGCGCGCAGGAGCACGTGGTGCGCCTTCTGCGCACGCAGCACCCCGATCGCGCCGACCACCGGCGCGTCCTGCTCGATCCCCAGCTCCGCCCGTACGTCGCGACCGCTCGGAGTGGGCGACGGCGGGATCCCGTTGGGTATGAAGATCGTGCGATCGGGGCTGATGCCCTCGACGTCCGTCATGCGCCGGCGATCCGCGCGCGAGACGGCGATGAAGCGGTCGGCACGGCGCGCGATGAGCTCGCGGTCGAGGACGCGGCGAACAGGGTTACCTTCGTAGGACCACGTGTGCTCGTGCGCGAGCAGCACCGGGACGCGCACGGCAGAGCCGACGAGCGCGCCCCAGACGTTCGACCCGAACTTGTGTGTGTGCAGGACGTCGATCCGCTCGCGCCGCAGGAACATCGCGAGGCGTCTCCACGGCGCCAGCTCGAGTTTCCGCTTCCGCCCCAGCGGTATGAACCGCGTGCCCGCCGCCTCGAGCCGCGCGAGCGCGGCATTTTGCGCCTCGACGGCGACCTCGCTCGGCGGCGGCGGCCAGCGGCTCACGCAGAAGAACGACTCGAAGCGCTCGGCATCCAGGCGCGTGGCGGTCATCAGCGCGAGATGCTCGGCGCCTCCGTGGAGGCTGAGCTTGTCGACGAGCGTCACGACGCGAATCCGCCCTGCCGCCCGCGCACGATCATCAACCCGCGCGGGAGCGTCGAGGCGATCCATCCAGGCGCCATGGTACCCACAGCGAAAACAGGCGCTACGCTCAGCGGCACGAACACCAAGCGGTGGCGCCCGCGTCCACGCAGCCGCGCGCCATGACGCGCCGGCGGGACGGCGCGGGAACCGACACAGCCCACGAATGCCTGAGGACGCCCACAGCGCCGAGGACGCGCAGCGCGCTGGCTCGGAGGCAAGCGATGCGGTAGCCCGGGGGGGCGCGGCGGGCACCGCCGCCGGGCCGGGCGCGGATGGGCCGCCGGACGGCGCGCAACGCGACGGCGACACAATCGGCGTCAACGCCGCGTA
>DATBCA010000110.1:0-2774 GCA_036270715.1 Solirubrobacteraceae bacterium | reverse complement strand
GAACACGAGATCGTGATGGGCTTCTTCCTGCTGGTCGCGGCGGGCAACGACTCGACGAAGGCGACGTTCTGCTCGGGGATGCGCGCGCTCATGGAAGACGACGAGCAGCGCCAGCTGCTGCTGGAGGACCCCGCGCTGGTCCCCGACGCGGTCGAGGAGTCGCTGCGCATGTTCCCGGCGTTCGCCCACTTCCGGCGCACGGCCACGTGCGACGCCGAGCTGCACGGCCAGAAGATCAAGGCGGGCGACAAGGTGGTGATGTGGTACGTGTCCTCGAACCGCGACGAGTCACGCTACGAGGACGCCGAGCGCTTCGACCTGCGCCGCAAAGCCGAGCACCAGGCGTTCGGCGCCGGCGGGCGTCACTTCTGTCTCGGAACCGCGCTCGCGCGCCTGGAGCTGGAGGTCATGTTCGAGGAGACGCTCGCGCGCTACCCGCGGATCTCGATCGCAGGCGAGCCGGCGTTCGTCGAATCGATGTTCCTCAATCAGCTGAAGGCGCTGCGGGTTCGGCTCGCTCCGTAGTCGCCGGAGCTCATCTGCGCGAGCACGCGGTCGGCGGCGGAGCGCTCGTCGTCGCGGCCGCTTGATCGCCGGCGGCCCGCCACGCCCGCCGCAGAAGCGCGTCGGGCGGGTTGGGGCGCGGCCGCAGACGCGGCGCGCGCTCGTCCCCTCGGCCGGAACGTCAGCTGAGCGGGGCACCGCAGCTCAATGATGCCGTACGCGTGAACCCCGCCCTTGCGCCGGGGCTGCCCGAAGAGGACGACGCGGGGCTGCCCGAAAGGGGCGACACGCTGTCGTCCCAACGGGCGCTCGATGTCGGTCTTGCGTTCTGACGTCTCTGTGGGCCTGTTCGTCCAACCAGCGCGCGCGCGGCTCAAACGGCGCGCGCGGGCCGCCGAAGCGAGGAGCGTGAACTGTCCCGATCCCATCGCTCGTGGCAGTGCCGCAGGGGGGACGACGCGGAGCCAGGGCTTCGGCCAAGCCCCGCGTCGCTGCGGCGCCGTCGCGAGCTCGCGCGCCGCCGGTATGCGCGAGGCGACGCTCGAGGCGCTCGCGGGCGCGCTGTTCCTATGCTTCGCCGCTCCGCTCGCGCTCACCGCGACCGCCACCCACCCGGTCGAATGGCTGCTCGCGGCGGCGCTCGTCGGCCTGTACGCGATCGCGGCGCGGCTGATCGTGCTCCCGATCGGGGCCGGCTACGTGGTGCCGTCGTACCTCGTGCTCGTGCCGATGCTGCTGCTGCTGCCGCCGGGGATCGTGCCGGCGCTCGCGGCCGCGGGCCTGTTGCTGGGGACGCTCGTACGGGTGGCGAGCGGGCGCGCGGAGGCGAACAAGCTCTTGGCGTCGATCCCCGACGCGTGGCACGCGCTCGGCCCGGCCGCCGTGCTGGTGCTCTCGGGACGCGTGTCTGGCGCAACCGCCGTTCCTGTCTACGTCGGCGCGTTCGCCGCGGGGTGCATGCTCGACCTGGCCTTGGCGACCGCACGGGGCGCCGCCGTCCTCGGCGTCGGACACCGCATCCAGCCGCGCGAGCTCGCGCAGGTGTGGCTGGTCGACGCGACGCTCGCGCCGGTGGGGCTCTTGATCGCGCACGCCGCACAGCGGCACGCGTTGGATCTCCTGCTGACGCTGCCGCTCGACGGTCTGCTCGTGGTCCTCTCGCGCGCTGGCAGCGCGCGCATCGACGACGCTCAGCTCCGACTCGACGTCGTCGCGCGCGAGCGCCGGCGCCTGCAGACGGCGGTCGGTCGCCTCGGTGACGCGCTCGCGGCAAAGCTCGACCTGACCGCGCTCACCGACGTCGTGCTGCGCGGGTCGGTCGAGGCCCTCGACGCATCGGGCGGGCGGCTTACGCTCAGTGGCCCGATCGCGCCGCTCGTGCTCGAGAGCGGCGATGCCGCGAACCTCGACTCGACGCTGTGGGCGGCGGCGGACGCGGCGCAGGCCGAGAACGCGGCTTGCCGTCTTCACGTCGACGGCATCCACGCGCTCGCGATGCCGTTCGACTTCGCGAGCGCCGCCGGCTCGGCGCAGGGCGCAATCGCGATCGCCCGCGAGGAGCGCGCGTTCGGCGGCGACGAGCAGGAGGTCATGGAACGGCTCGTCGAGCGCGCGCGCGTTGCTGCGGCCGACGTCATCGCGCACCGCGTGTTGCGCGAGCAGGCATACTCGGACCCGCTGACCAAGCTCGGCAACCGGCGCGCGCTGAACGCCGAGCTCGACGAGCGCCTCACGGGAGCTTGTGTGTCCGAGCCGATGCTGCTGCTGTTGTTCGACCTCGACGGCTTCAAGGCGTACAACGACGCATTCGGGCGTCTCGCCGGCGACGCGCTGCTGGTGCGCCTCGGGTCGAGGCTCGCGGACGCGGTGTCCGAGTACGGCGCCGCGTATCGGCTCGGCGGCGACGAGTTCTGCGCGCTCGTCGTGGCCCCATCGGCGAAGCTCGACGCGCTCATCGCGCGCGCGACAGAGGCGCTCTCCGAGAAGGGCGAGAGCTACGCGGTAGGTACGTCGCACGCTGCGGTGCTGCTGCCGCACGAGGCGGCAGGCGCGGACCACGCGATGCAGCTCGCCGACGAGCGGATGTACGCGCGCAAGCGCGGGCGCACGTCCTCGATCGCCGGTCAGACGCGCGATGCGCTCATGCAGATCCTGGCCGCGAAGCAGCCGGAGCTGCACGATCATTGCAGCGACGTCGCGCAGCTCTGCAGGCGCGTGGGCAGCGCGCTTCAGCTGCACTCGGACGCGCTCGAAGAGCTCGTTCGCGCGGC
>DATBCA010000109.1:0-8848 GCA_036270715.1 Solirubrobacteraceae bacterium | reverse complement strand
GGGGCGCCCGCCGTTATGGGACGGCCGGGTGCAACCGCGAGCGGGTTGGCGGCGACGGTGCGCGGCATGCCCGGGACCTCGCTCGGGATCGGGAACGCGGGACGCTCGGCGGCCTGCGGCTCGGCGGGCGTCGCGCGGGCTGCGCCGGCGGCGCCGAGCAGCTCGGCGACGCTCGTCTCGAGCGCGTCGAGTTCGCGCACGAGCTGCGTCGCGGCGCCGCGCGCCTTGTCGAGGACGGCGTTCAGCGTCTCGTCGACCGCGGTCACGCGCTCGAGCAGCCCCGCCGCGGCCGCCGACACGGCGGCCACCTGCGCGTTCACGTCCGCGGCCGCGCGCTCGCGCGTGCGCGCGGCGTCGGCCTGCGCCTCGCCGCGGATCGCGGCGGCGGCGCTCTCGGCGCTCGCGATGATGCTCTGGACCTGCGTCCCCGCCGCCGCGGCAAGCGTCGGCGTGGCCTGCGCCTGCGCGCTCGCGAGCTGCTCGACGCGGTCGGCGACGCCGCGCAGGTGCGCGTCAACGGACGCGGGGTCGTAGCCGCGTCGCGAGATCGGAAAGTCGTGGCGCTCGATCGCCTGGCGCTCGATCTCCACGAGAAGATCCTAGCCTCGCGTGCGCGGCGGCTGGACGAGTGTCGTGGTCACTTGGCGGGCGCCTCGACCGCGCCGATCTCGCGCAGGTCGCGCCGCAGGTCGCGCAGCTCGTCGCGGATCTGGGCGGCGTACTCGAAGCGCAGCTCCTCGGCGGCGACCTGCATCTCCTCCTCGAGCTCGACGACGAGCCGCTCGAGCTCGTGCGGGGCGAGGTCCGCGCGCCCGCCGCCGCGCCGCCGGCGCCGCTCGCGCGAGCGCGGCACCTTCGACTCCGCGTTGAGGAACTCGGCGATGTCGGAGATCCCCTTGACGATCGTCGCGGCGGTGATGCCGTGCTCCTCGTTGTACCTCAGCTGGATCTCGCGCCTGCGATCGGTCTCGGAGATCGCGGCGCGCATCGCGCGCGTCTCTTTGTCCGCGTACATGAGCACGGTGCCCTCGACGTTGCGCGCCGCGCGGCCGATGGTCTGGATCAACGAGGTCTCCCCGCGCAGGAAGCCCTCCTTGTCGGCATCGAGGATCGCGACGAGCGAGACCTCGGGCAGGTCGAGGCCCTCGCGCAGGAGGTTGACGCCGACGAGCACGTCGTACTCGCCGAGGCGCAGGTCGCGGATGATCTGGATGCGCTCGAGCGTGTCGATCTCGGAGTGCAGGTATCGAGTCTTGAAGCCCATCTCGATGAGGTACTGCGAGAGGTCCTCGGACATCTTCTTGGTCAGCGTCGTGACAAGCACGCGCTCGTCGCGTTCGACGCGCTGGCGGACCTCGTTCATGAGGTCGTCGATCTGGTTGCGGCTCGCGCGCACCTCCACGCGCGGATCGACGATTCCGGTCGGCCGCACGATCTGCTCGACGATGCGCGTCGAGCGCTCGCGCTCGTAGTCGCCGGGCGTCGCGGACACGAACACGAGCTGCGGCGTGATCGCCATGAACTCGTCGAAGGTCTGCGGGCGGTTGTCGAGCGCGCTCGGCAGGCGGAAGCCGTACTCGACGAGCGTCTGCTTGCGCGAGCGATCGCCCTCGAACATTCCGCCAATCTGCGGCACCGTCTGGTGCGACTCGTCGATGAAGCACACGAAATCCTCGGGGAGGTAGTCGATCAGGCAGTACGGGCGCGCGCCCGGAGCTCGGCCGTCGAGGATGCGCGAGTAGTTCTCGATCCCCGAGCAGAAGCCCATCTCGCGCAGCATCTCCATGTCGTACTGCGTGCGCTGGCGCAGGCGGTGGGACTCGAGCAGCTTGCCGTCCGACTCGAGCTGCTCGCATCGCTGCTCGAGCTCCGCGCCGATCGCTTCGACCGCGCTCTCGATCGAGCCCTCCTTGACGTTGTAGTGCGTCGCCGGCCAGATCGCGGCGTGCTCGAGATCGTCCGCGATCACCTCGCCTGTGAGCGGATCGAAGTGCGCCAGGCGCTCGATCTCGTCGCCGAACAGCCGCGCGCGGAACGCGGTCTCGGCGTACGCGGGGAACACCTCGAGCGTCTCGCCGCGCACGCGGAAGGTGCCGCGCGAGAGGACGGTGTCGTTGCGCGTGTACTGCATCGAGACGAGCTTGCGCAGCAGCCGATCGCGGTCGATTTCCTCGCCGCGCTTGAGGATCTGCATGTTCATCTCGTACGTTTCCGGCGAGCCAAGGCCGTAGATGCACGAGACCGACGCGACGATGATCACGTCGCGCCGCGCGAACACGGCGGCGGTGGCGGCGTGGCGCAGGCGGTCGACCTCGGAGTTGATCGCGGAGTCCTTCTCGATGTACAGGTCGCGGCTCGGGACGTACGCCTCGGGCTGGTAGTAGTCGTAGTACGAGACGAAGTACTCGACGGCGTTCTCGGGGAAGAACGTGCGGAACTCGTTGCACAGCTGCGCCGCCAGCGTCTTGTTGTGCGCGATCACGAGCGTCGGCCGCTGCACGGCCTCGATCGCGCCCGCCATCGTCATCGTCTTGCCCGTGCCGGTCGCGCCGAGCAGTGTCTGGAAACGTTCGCCCTCGCGAATCCCCTCGGCGAGCGAGGTGATCGCCTTCGGCTGGTCGGCCGTCGGCTCGAACACGGAATCGAGCTTGAACTCGGGCACGCGAAGAGACTAGCGGCGGCTCCGCTAGTCCCCGACCAGGCGCCGGCGCGCGGCCCAGCGCGTGAGCTCGTGGCGGCTCGAGAGCTGCAGCTTGCGCAGCACGGCGGACACGTGCGCCTCGACCGTCTTCACCGAGATGCCGAGCTGGGCGGCGATCTCCTTGTACATGTAGCCGCGCGCGATGTGCTGCAGGACCTCGCGCTCGCGTGGCGTCAGCAGGTCGAGCTCCGGATCTACCTGCGCGGCCGGGATCTCCGCGGCGAACACGTCGAGCACGAAGCCGGCGAGCCGCGGGGAGAAGACGGCGTCGCCATCGCGCACGCGCAGCACCGCGTCGGTGAGCTCGGCGCCGGAGATGGTCTTCGTGACGTACCCACGAGCGCCGGCGCGGATCAGCGCGATCACGTCCTCGGCGGCGTCGCTGACCGACAGCGCCAGGAAGCGCACGCCGGGGCGGCTCTCGCTCACGCGCCGGATCACCTCGACGCCGCCACCGCCGGGCATGTGCACGTCGAGCAGCACGACGTCGGGCTCCAGCTCGAGCTCGCAAATCGCGTGCACGGCGGCGTCGACGTCGTCACACTCGGCGACCACCTCGACGTCCTCCCCGAGGCTCTCGCGCACGCCCGCGCGAAACAGCGCGTGGTCGTCGACGATCGCGACGCGCGCGGGCGAGGCGCTCACGCCCGGCCCCCGCGCTCGAGCGCGAGCTCTATCTCCGTTCCTGCCGCTGTCGATCGCACGACCGCGCGCCCGCCTGCGCGCCGCATGCGCCCGATGATCGACTCGCGCACGCCGCGACGCTGATCGGGGACAGCCGCGAGATCGAAGCCCGGCCCGCGGTCGCGGACGAACACGACGATGTGCTCGGGCGAGAGCTCCGCGAACACCGAGACCGCGCCGTCGCCCGCGAACTTCGCCGCGTTCAACATCGCCTCCCTCGCCGCCGCGAGCGTCGCGGCGGCGGCGTCGTCGAGCGCGCACTCCCCCACGACGACGACCTCCAGCGCGGCGCCCGTCGCGTCTTCGACCTCCACGGCAGCGGCCTTGAGCGCCTCGTCGAGCGTGCCGTCGTCGCGTCGCGGCTCCTCGCCGGCGAGCCACGCGCGCAGCTCGCGCTCCTGCGTGCGGGCGAGCGCGGCGACCTTCTTGGGGTCCTCGGCGCTGCGCTGGATGAGCGCAAGCGTCTGCAGGACCGAGTCGTGGAGGTGGGCGCCGACGTCGGCGCGCTCCTGCGAGCGCACGCGCGCGGTCCGCTCGGCGGCGAGGCTGCGCGCCAGCCGCCGCCACGACGGCGCGAAGATGAGCGCGCCGGCGAGCAGCACGACGAACGCCGTGAGCACGGCTTCGCCCGCAGGGCGGATCGCGCCGTTGGCCCACAGTGCGGCGATCCCCGCGGCGAGCACGAGCGTGACGCCGACGCCGCGGCGGCTGACCTGCGGCCGCAGCAGCGGCAGCAGTCGCGCCGCCGGCCGGCGCGCCGAGGACGCTTCGCGCGGCCGCGGTGGCGACGAGCGGTGCGCGGCCCATCCGTGCCGGCGGGGCAGCGCGCCGACCGGCGAGCGCCAGATCAGCAGCGTGCCCGCGACGGCGACGAGCGCGGGCCACGCGACGGCGTCGCCGGGCCACGGGCCGGCGGCGCGCATGAACAGAAGCCCGCTCGCGACGAGCATGCAGGCGCCGAGCGCGATCCTCGAGGACCCGCGCTGCGCGTGAGGAACGGAAGCCATCGCGAGGGATGATCTCAGTCGCGGGCGCGAGCCTCGAGTCCGCCGGCGATGAGCACCAACCCGAGCGCCGCGACGACCGCGGGCGCGGCATACGCGAAGCCGAGGTGGATGCTCCCGGTGGTGTCGAGCACGAGCAGGATCCCGAGCGCGACGAGCGCGACGCCGGCGACGAACGAGGTGAGTTGCGCGCGCGTCATCCGGAGACTCCGGAGGCGCCGCGGCACGCGGAGTTGGTGCCGTACAGTCCCGGCTGGAAGCCGCCGGCGAGCGGCCGGTCGACGACGAACAGGGCACCGAGGCCGACGTTGCCTTCGAGCCGCAGGACCCGCGCGGCCCGCCGCGGCGCAGGCGGCGGCGACCACCTCACGTCGAGCCCGTCCGTTTCGCGGTCGAGCGCGCCGACGTAGCCCCCGCCCATGCGCGCGCGCGTGATCACGCAGACTTCGTCCGGCACGATCACGACCGCCGCGCCGATACCGACCCTGATGCGCATCGGCGTGTCGCCGGCAGGAAAGGAGACGTTGCGCAGGTCGACTTCGAGGTGGCCCGCGCCAAGCCGGTATTCGCTGCGGACTTCGCGCAGCGCGCCGGGGCGGTACACGCGATTGCCCAAGCCGCCGTGGAGGTCGACGCCGGCGGCGACGAACACGACGACTGCGAGCGCGAACGCGAGCGCGGGCGCGACTATGCGCGGCGCACGCACGAACGCACCCGCGATCAGCGCGACTCCGGCGAGCACGACGGCCCACGCAGCCAGGCGGCGATCGATGCCGGCGAGCCACGCGCCGGCGAGCGCGAGCAGGGTGACGTCCGCGGTGACCGCGACGGCCAGCGCGACGTTGCCCGCGAGACGCAGGTCTGCGCTGCGCTCCTCGGAGCACGCGTACGCCGCCTTCAGCCGACGCCGCGCGTACCTCGCGGCGAGGCCGACGAGCGCGATCAGCGCGAACACGGCGGCGACCTCGGCGGGCGTCGCGAGCGAGCCGTAGTGGATCGCCGAGAGCGCGATTCCCACGGCCACGAGCAGCGCGATGACACCCGCGATCTTCGGCCAGGTGGACCGGCGTAGGCGGATCGGCGCGCGGCTCGCGCCCTCCTCGGGGACGAGCAGCAGGATCGCGACGTAGAGCCAGAAGCCGGCGCCGCCGAAGAACGTGAGGCCGACGAAGACGATCCGCACGAGCAGCGGGTCGATGCCGAACTGCGCGCCGATGCCGCTGCACACGCCGCCGATCAGCCGCCCGGTGCGGGTGCGTACGAAGCGCGGGGGTCGGTCCTGTCCGGTCTCAGGCATGCGCGAGCTCCGTCCGCGCGGCGAGCGGGCGCGAGCCGCGGGTGCGGGCGCGGGCGCGGGCGCGACGCTCGCACTGCTGCTCGCGCGCGACGGCGCCGTGGAGCAGGACTGGCCGCGCGACGTTGCGAAGCGCGCGTTCGCCGACGGTCTCGAGCGCGACGCCGCGCCCGCGAAGGCCGCGCTCTCCGGCGGCACGCGCGAGCGCGTCGGTGACGAGCACCTCGCCGGACCCCGCGAGCGCAGCGACGCGCGCGGCGACGTTGACGGCTGCTCCGAAGAAGTCGCCGTCGCACTCGACGGCAGGTCCGTAGTGGATGCCCACGCGCACCTGCGGGTCGTCCGGCGCGGGAAGCGCGCGCGAGGCGATCCGCGTGCCCGCGGCGGCGGCGTCGGCGGCGTCGGCGATGCGCACCATGACGGCGTCGCCGAGCGACTTGACCACGTGCGCGTCGGCGCCGAGCTCGCGCTCGACGCCCAGGCGCAGGCGCCACGCGAGCTGCGCGGCGGCCGCGTCGCCCTGGTCCTCGGTGTAGGCCGTGAACGAGACGACGTCGGCGAACAGGAAAGCCGCGGCGGGCAACTCGACGGGCGCTGCGGTGGTGGAGAACATGGAGCAAGTGTCTCCGCGCACGCCGCGGCGGGCCATTGGGAATGTCCCCTAGGGGTCCCCTACTCGATCCCGAGCTGCCGCGGGTACGTAGCGCGGTAGTCACGCTGTGCGCTCAGCACGCGGCGCACGTATTCGCGCGTCTCCGGGAAGGGGATCGATCCCCGGCTCAGCGATTCTCCATTCGCGCGCGCACGCGCAACCCAGGCGTCGACGTTGCTGAGGCCCGCGTTGTACGCCGCCACCGCGAGCATCTCCTCACCTGAGTAGTGGTCGAGCAGGTAGCGCAGGTAGTAGCTCCCGTACGCGACGTTCACGCTCGGTGTCGCGAGGTCGCTCGCCGTGAAGCGCACGCCGCCCGAGAGCCCGGCGAGGTAGTACGCGGTCGCGGGCTCGATCTGCATGAGTCCCTGCGCGCCGGTGGGAGATGGCCGCGGTTGGAATTTCGACTCGGCGTAGATGACTGCCGCGATCAGCGCCGGGTCGAGGTGCTTGGCCGCGGCCTGTTCGCGGATCACGTCGGCGTTCGTCAGCGGCAGCCGCACGCGAGTGACGCCGGGGTTGCTCACGAGCACCATCACCGCGAGCACCAGCAGCGCGAGCGCCGCGAGCGTGATTCTGCGCGCCGTCACCACGCTGATCCTGTGCACCTCCGTCACGGCGTCCGTCGGGTGAGCTTCTCAAGCACGCCCGACAGCTCACGCTCGAGGTCGTCGATCGAGCCGTCGTTGCGGACGGTATACGTCGCCCGCCGCGCCTTCTCCTCCTGCGGCAGCTGGCGCGCGGCGCGCTCGTCTTCCCGCGCATGGCCGCGCGTCGCAGCTCGCTCGCGGCGCAATGCCTCGTCGGAGACGACGGCGATCGTCGCGTCGAAGGCTTCCTCCATCCCCGACTCGAACAGCAGCGGCACCTCGACGACGGCTGCCCGCGGCCGCTCGCCGGCATTGGGCGTCGCGCGCACGCGCTCGAGCCAGCCGATCATCTCCGTGCCCACCATCGGCCACAGCTCAGCCTCGAGCCATCTGCGCTCGTCGGCATCCGCGAACGCGCGCGCCGCGACGGCCGCGCGGTCGACCACTCCCCTCGGCGCGACCTCCTCCCCCCAGCGCGCGACGAGCGCGTCGCGAAGCGCGGCGCGCTCGTACAGCTCGTGCACGACCGCGTCGGTCGAGAGCACCGCAGCTCCCAGCCGCTCGAGCGCAGCGAGCGCCGTCGACTTGCCCGCTCCCATCCCGCCGGTCAGCCCCACGAAGGGCACCGCCGGCTCCGTCTGCGCCGCGGAGCCCGAGATCTCGGTCTTAGTCCTGCGCGGGCTCGGGTGCAGGCGCGTCGGCCTCTGCACGGGCCTCGCTACTGTCCCCCGGTACCTCGGCGCTGCTCGCGGCGCCGTCGCTCGCGCCGGCCTCCGCCTCCGCCTCCGCCGTGCCACTCGAAGCGCCGTCGCTTGCGTCTGGCTCCGCCTCCGCGGTGCCGCCGCCATCCGGCGCCTGCTGGCCGGTCTCCGACCCGTCGCCGAGCCCGGCCGCCTCGTCGACGACCTCCCGCTCGACGCTCGCCTGCTCGACGCTCGCCTGCTCGCCGGTCTCCGATTCGACGGCCTCGCCGGTCTGCGCAGTCGCCTCTGCCGCTGGCTCGCCGCCGGCGGAGGCCGCCACCTCGCCGTCACTCGCGCCCTCGCCCGGCGCCTCGCCATCGCCCGAGGGCTGTGCCGACTCGCCCGGCGCCTCGCCGTCGCCCAAGGGCTCCGCCGCCGCCTCCTCCGGGCGTGGCACGGGGAGGATCTGATCCTCGACGCGCTTCGCCGACAGCGACAGGCGCCTGCGCTCGGAGTCGATCTCGAGGATCTTCACGCGGATTTCATCGCCGGGGTGCACGATCTCACGTGGGCTCTCGACGTGGTGCGAGGCGAGCTCGGAGATGTGCACGAGGCCCTCGACGCCGTCGAGGATCTCGACGAACGCGCCGAACGTGACGACCTTCGTGACCTTGCCGGAGAGCTCGTCGCCGATGTTGTAGGTGTCGACGATCCGCTGCCAGGGGTCCTCCTGCGTCTGCTTGAGACCGAGCGAGATCCGCTGGCGGTCGCGGTCGATGTCGAGCACCTTGACCTTGACGGTGTCGCCGATCGAGAGGATCTCGCTCGGGTGGTTGACGTGCGACCACGAGAGCTCGGAGATGTGGATGAGGCCGTCGATCCCGTCGAGGTCGACGAACGCCCCGAAGTCGACGATGTTCGAGATCTGCCCTTCGACGACGAGGCCTGGCTGCAGGCGGTCGAGGATCTGCTGGCGTACCTCCTTGCGCTCCTCCTCCAGCACGGCTCGCCGCGAAAGCACCACGTTGTTGCGCGAGCGGTTGAGCTCGATCACCTTCGTCTCGATCTTCGTGCCCATGTACTCGTCGAGGTTGGGCACGCGGCGGATGTCGACCAGCGACGCCGGCAGGAAGCCGCGCACGCCGAGGTCGATGATCAAGCCGCCCTTGACGACCTCGATCACGGTCCCCTCCACCGGCTCGCCCGACTCGTTGGCAGCTTCGATGCGCCGCCACGCCTT
>DATBCA010000108.1:0-15797 GCA_036270715.1 Solirubrobacteraceae bacterium | reverse complement strand
CACGAGGGGTCGAGCGCCCTCCCGCGGATCGCGAGCCCGGGAGCGTGTCGGCCAAGCGCCTGGCGAGCGCCCGCGGCGGAGTCCCCCTGGGCGGGGGGTAGGCGAGCCCCCGCGCGCGCGCGGCGTTCCTGTCGAGGTACGTGCGCTTCCGGCCAAGCGTGATCGTCGGCGCCGGCCGTCTCCACGCCGCGCCCGCCCCCTCCACGGATGCGGTTGGACGCTCACGACAGCGCGGCGACGGGCGCGCATAGTCCGTGCGCGCGAGGCTCGGGTGCCGCCGGTCATCCACCTGGAGGAGCGCCGGCAGCGAAAGCAATCCGCAAGGCAGGCCTGGTCCGATCGGTGTGGAATCATCGGGACGGGAGGGGTGGCGCGAGAGGCGGCTCCCTACGCAATCAGAACAGCACCAGGACGTATTCGACGGCTTGCTCGACGGGATCGCGATCGTGCAGCAGAGCGACGGTCGCCTCGTGTACGCGAACGAAGCGCTGAGGATCTTGCTTTGCGTGGCGCCGGACGAAGTCGAGGAGGCGGTCGCCGAGCTCGTTCCCAGCGGGCGCGTCAACGCGGTCGAGCTCGCACACCCGGAGTTCGGCGCGATCCGGCTGATCGTCGTCCCGCGAGATTCGACGCGCGCGGCTGAGCGCGTGTGGCATCACGACCTGCGACGCGAGCTCGCGCGCGCACGGCGTCGCGGCTGGCCGCTCACCGTGGGGGCAATCGCGATCGACGCGGGCGCCAGCACGCGCGGCGCGGCGGCTGCGTGGGCGAACGTCCTGCGCGAGGAAGACAGCCTCGCGGCGCACGAGGATGGCGCCTACCTGGCGATCCTCCCGGACTGCTCGGCCGAGGCGGCCGCCGCGGTGGCCGAACGCATCCGCGCCGCGACGCCCGCGCCCGCGACGGTGTCCATCGGCTTCACGGCCTGGGTCGCAGGCGAGGACCTGGAGTCGGTCGTGACGCGCGCGCTGGGCGCGCTCGCCGAGGCGCGCCACGCGGGCAGCAACCAGGTCGTGATCGCGCCAGCTCACGCGTCGGCGTCGGGCTGAGCGCGCCGGCGAACCTCGCCGCCGCGGGCCCAACGCAGGCAGCGCGGCAGGAGTACGATCGGGCAAAACGAGCTCCAAGGGGGAGTGATTGCCGTGAGCACGCAGACCGCGATCGACAGCAACGAGCTTTTCATCGGGGGTGAGTGGAGCGAGGCGCACGGCAGCGAGCGCATCTCGGTCATCGCCGCGAGCACCGAGGAGCCGGTGGGCTCGGTCCCGGAGGGCACGAACGCGGACATCGACGCCGCGGTCGACGCCGCGCGTGCGGCGTTCGACGACCCGCAGGGCTGGTCCTCGTGGGCCGCGGAGGATCGCGCGCAGGCGATCGAGCGGCTCGCCGCGGCGCTTGAGGCGCGCGGCGAGGAGACCGCGCGCCGGGTCTCGCTGCAGAACGGCATGCCGATCTCGATCGCGCTCGCCACCGAGGGCGTCTACCCAGCGGTGCTCGCGCGCTTCTACGCCGGGCTCATCCGCCAGACGCCGCTCGAGGAAGACCGCGAGGGTTTGCTCGGCGGCACGATCCACGTCGTCTCCAAGCCCGTCGGCGTCGTCGGCGCGATCGTCCCGTGGAACTTCCCCCAGTGCCTGACGATGTTCAAGCTCGCGCCGCTGCTCGCGGCGGGCTGCACGGTCGTGATCAAGCCGAGCCCCGAGACCGTCCTCGACAGCCTCGTGTTCGCCGAGGCGGTCATCGAGGCGGACCTGCCCGCGGGCGTCGTCAACATCGTCCCCGGCGGGCGCGAGCTCGGCTCCTACCTCGTCGAGCACCCGCGCGTGGACAAGATCGCGTTCACCGGCTCGAGCGCCGCCGGGCGCAAGATCGCGCGGCGTTGCGGCGAGCTGCTGCGCCCCGTCAGCCTCGAGCTCGGCGGGAAGTCCGCGGCAATCGTCCTCGACGACGCCGAGCTCTCACCGGCGACCGCCGAGGAGCTGTTCGCGGCGACGCTCTTCAACAACGGCCAGACCTGCTACCTGGGGACGCGCGTGCTCGCGCCGCGCTCGCGCTACGACGAGGTGCTCGAGTTCTTCGGCGGCCTCGCGGGCGCGCTCGTCGTCGGCGATTCGCTCGATCCCTCCACGCAGATCGGCCCGCTCGCGAGCGAGCGCCAGCGCGAACGCGTCGTCGGCTACATCCAGAAGGGCCGCGCGGAGGGCGCGCGCGTGGTCGTCGGCGGCGGCCGGCCCGAGCACCACGACCGCGGGTGGTTCGTGGAGCCGACGGTGTTCGCCGACGTCGACAACCGCCAGACGATCGCGCGCGAGGAGATCTTCGGTCCGGTTCTCGCGGTGATCCCCTACGACGGCGACGACGAGGCGGTCGCGATCGCCAACGACTCCGAATTCGGGCTCGGCGGCTCCGTCTGGACGAGCGACCACGATCGCGGCGAGGCGCTCGCCAAGCGCGTGCAGACGGGCTCGATCGGGATCAACCACTACATGCTCGACCCCGTCGCGCCGTTCGGCGGCGTGAAGGCGAGCGGCATCGGCCGCGAGCTCGGGCGCGAGGGGCTCGCGTCGTACATGCAGCTGCAGTCGATCTACGAGGCGCCTCCCGCGCAGCCGCAAGACGGCTAACGCGTTGTACGAGACGATCGCCTACGAGCGCCGCGACGCCGTCGCGTTGATCACGCTCAACCGTCCCGAGCGACTCAACGCGTGGACGCCGCGCATGGCCTCGGAGCAGGCGGAGGCGATCCAAGCCGCGAACGAGGACGGCGCGATCGGCGCGATCGTCATGACGGGCGCCGGTCGCGGGTTCTGCGCGGGGGCCGACATGAGCGACACGTTCGGCAAGCGCCTCGACGGCGTCGATCCCGGCGAGGACACCGAGGAGTCCGGCGGGATGCCGCGCGACGTCGACTGGGTAGGGCTCGCGCGCGAATCGAAGCCGCTGATTGCGGCGGTCAACGGGGCCGCGGTGGGGATCGGGATGACGATGATCCTCCCGTTCGACGTGATCCTCGCCACCGAGCGCGCGAAGTTCGGGATGCTCTTCATCAAGGTCGGCCTCGTGCCCGAGCTGGCGAGCACGCGCCTGCTCGCGCAGCGCGTCGGCCTCGGGCGCGCGAGCGAGATGTGCCTGAGCGGACGACTGTATGGCGGCGCGGAGGCGCGCGAGATCGGCCTCGTGGACCGCCTCGAGGAGCCCGAGCAGCTGCTCGGCGCGGCGCTCGACCTGGGAACCGAAATCGCCGGCAATCCGGCTCCGCAGCTGCGGATGATCAAGCGCCTCTTGACGCAGAACGCGCTCGAGCCCGACCTGAGCGTCGTTCAGCGCCGTGAGAACGAGCTCATGCGCGAGTGCTGGCGCAGCCCCGAGCACGAGCGCGCGGTGGCGGCGTTCCGCGCGAAGTCGGGCTGACGGGTCCGGCGCCGCTTATCGGACCGGCCGGCTGCCCGCCACGCGCGCGGAGCTCGACGCGGCCCGCCTCTGCCGCGCGCACGAACCCTCGAACCCGCGGCGCGCAGTCCCAGCGGCCTTCGGCCGCCTCACTTTTCTGCGCCCATCTTCCCCTTCGCGTGCGAGCTCGCGCCTGAAGGGCTCGAGTGGGCCATCGAGCCGGAGCCGGCCATCGAGCCGGAGTGCCCGCGCATGCCCATCGCCTGCATCGCGCGCGCGGCCGCCGGGGAGCCGGGGAGAGTGAGCCAGGGGACGTTCGCGGGCGAGATCATCACGCCGAGGCCGAGCACGGCGAGCGTCGCCGCGACGAGGACGTTCGCGAGTCGCTTGCGCGGGAGCAGCTTCTCGACCGCGATCACCACCGCGATCCCGATCATCCACGGGATGCTCATGATCCCGAGCGCGAACAGCGAGGCCATGAGCGCCCAGCAGCAACCCACGCACCACGCGCCGTGCTCGATCCCCATGCGCAGCGCGCCCGCCGGCCCGTCGTGCCAGTTGTGCAGCACGAAGTCCAGCGGCGAACGGCAGCGCGACAGGCACGCGTCCTTCGCGGGCGTCAGCTGATAGGCGGCCGCCGCGAGCAGCACGCCGCCCGCGAGGTAGGGCCCGCCGCGGTGCCAGGAGAAGGCCGGGATCGCGAGCGAGCGCACGCCCACGTAAAGGCCGTATGCGGCCAGGCCGAATGCCGACCATGTGAGCAGGTAGCCCGCGACGAAGATCCAGGATGAGACCGTGTTCGACACCGCCGCGCGCTCGCGGCGACGCGTCTGCACGAAGCCGAACGTCAGCACCATCGGCGCGATCGACGGGAACATCATCGCGCTCATCATCGCCACCCACGAGACCACGTAGAAGCCCAGCCCGCCGGGGTCCGTCCCGGGACCCGCGTCCATTCCGAGCATCCGTTCGCGCGTCACGAACCATGCGAGCGCCGCCAGCGCAAGCAGCGCCGAGAGCAGCCCGAGCTGCACGCGGCGCGTGCGCTCGATTGTCACCGCCGCTGACATCCCGCCGCCGAAGATAGTCGGTTATCTTCGAGGGAACAATTCCGACGGGCGGAGGTGGCGAGATGGCCGACTGGCTGATGCAGGGTCCGTACATGAAGAACTGCAACTGCGACCCCGGCTGTCCGTGCGACTTCAACGCCAACCCCACGCACGGCAACTGCGAGGGCATGGCCGCGATGATCGTCGAGCAGGGCCACTTCGACGACGTCAGCCTCGACGGCGCGAAGTGGGCGTTCAAGTACTGGTGGCCCGGCGCGCTGCATGAAGGGCATGGCGCCGGCCAGCCGATCCTCGACTCCTCGTGCACGCCCGAGCAGATGAACGCCCTCGGCGCGATCCTCTCGGGCGAGAACGGCGGCACCTTCTTCGGGATCCTCGCGTCGATCATCGATACCGTCCACGACCCCGTCGTCGCCGACATCGACGTCGATATCGACGTCGCCGGGCGTCGCGCGCATTGCACCGTCGGCGATGCGCTGCACACCGAGACCGCGCCGATTCAATCGATGGGCGAGGAAGTCAGCGACTACGCGATCGAGGTCAAGATCCCCGGCGGCTTCGAGTACGAAGAAGCCGAGATCGCGCTCGCGACCGTGCTCCAGGGCACAGGGCCGATCGCCTTCGATCACGCCAACGCGCACTCCTCGCTGGCGCGCGTCGTGCGCACGCCGGACAACTGACGCACAGCACCCGTCGCTACGGCGGCGACGTCGCGAACGCCGGCTAGCTACCGCGCAAGGCTCCTATTTCGAGCTGGATTTCGCGGCGCGGGGTTTCGCGGCGCGAGCTTTTTTCGCGCGCGCTGCTGTCGTCGTTTTCGTCGCGCGTTTGGCTTTCGCCGCCGCGCGTTTTGCTTTCGGTTTCGCCGTCGCGCGTTTTTTGGCTTTCGGTTTCGCCCCCGCGGAGAGTTCTTTCTGCAGGCGCTCCCCCTCGCGGCGCACGGTCGTGCTGAGCTTGCTCAGGCTGCCGCTCGCGTCGCGCAGCAGCCGTTCGATGTCTTTGCGCAGGTCGGTGCCGCCGTCGCCCATGCTCCCGCCGAGGCTCGCGAGCTCGCGCTGAACCGCTTCGAGCGACTTCGACAGCCGGCCGATCGCGGGGTGGGTGCTCGCCGCGCCCGCGCGCTTGGTCGAGCGCGCTTTACCCGTGCTCGCTTTGCGTGCTTTCGCTTTTTTCGCAGGTGCTTTTCTGGCTGCTGGCATTGCATGTCTCCTCGTTGATCGTGCGTGGTTTGCCGACCTGCCGCGTCGAACCTACCGTTACCGCCAGTCGGCGTCCATGCCTTTCGAACGCGCCTCCCTCTCAGCCCTCCTCGGAGTCCGACGCCGACACCGCGAAGACGATGTGGCGGCGGGCGATCGTGAGGTACGGATGCGTCTCGCTCGCCCCACCCTGGAGCGGCGACACGGTGACCTCGGTGAGCGTGATGAAGTCGCGCTCGGACGCGTTGAGCACGTCGGAGACGCGGCTGCGGTAACCGTCGAGCGCGAGCGTCAGCAGGCCTTCGATGCGATGACGCTCGGTCTCGATGCGGACGCGTTCGCGCTTGTGGTCCATGCTCTCGTGAGGCGCGCGCGCGCCCTCATCCATCGCGGCCATCACCTACGAACCGTATACGTTCGCGCGACCGTCGCCCGCCGTCCGGTCGGGCCCAGCGCGACGATCACGACTTCGGCGGTGAACGCACCTCGGCGGCCGAGCAGCCGGCGCATGCGCCCCAGCCCGCGCGGGCCGAGCCGCAGACGCACGTGACCCACGACCGCGGGCGGCAGCGCGCGCGAGTAGGCGGTCAGGGGCACGGCGCCGCGCGCGCCGCGCACGCGGAGCGTGCCCCTCGCGAGCACCTTGCAGCTGCGCTCGCAGCTGACGCTCAGCACGAGCGCGCGCCGAGCGAGGATGCCGGCACGCCGCATCAGCCTCACCCGCACGACCGGAGCGACGTCGAGCGGCGGCGGCCACGCCCGCGCCGCCTCGTACCCCGGCGCGGCGGCGAGTGAGACGTCGAAGCGTTGCACTCGGTTGTTGTTCGTGTCGGCGACGTACACGCGTCCTGCGCAGTCGACCGCGATTGCCTGCGGCTGCGAGAACGCGCCCGGACCCACGCCGCGCACGCCCCACTTCGCGATGAAGCGCCCGTCCGCGTCGAACGCCTCGACGCGGTTGTTGCCGCCGTCGAGCACGAACACTCGCCCCGCCGCGTCGGTCGCGATCCCGGACGGCGCGTCGAGCTGTCCGTTGCCGCCGCCGAGCGAGCCCCACGCGGACTCGAACGCGCCGGTCGGAGAGAGCTTGACGACGCGGTTGTTTTCGCGATCGGCGACGTACACCGCTCGGTCCGGCGACACCGCCACCGCCGCCGGGCCCCTGAATTCGCCCGGGCCGCTGCCCGCCGCGCCTTCGCCGCCGCCCGCGCCGATGCGCGCGCGCAGAGCGCCTTCGGAGCCGAACGCGAGCACGCGGTTGTGTGGCGTGTCGGCGAGGAACGTCCAGCCGGTGGACGGGTCGACCGCGACGGCGTGCACCCCCGCGAGCACCGGGCCGCCGGACGGCCCGCCGCCGAGTTCGGAGAGAAACGTCCCGTCGCCCCACAGGTGCGCGACGCGCGCGTTGCCGGTGTCGGCGACATACACCGACCCTCGCGGGTCGACCGCGACGCCCGACGGCGCGTCCCATCCGATACCGCCCGTGCCCGCCGTGTTCCACACCCCTGCGATCGCTTCGCCGCCCGCAGAGAACAGCTCCACGCGATTGCCGACGGTGTCCGAGACGTAGAGGCCGCCCGCGGGATCCGTGGCGACGCCGGTCGGCCCGGTCATTGCGCCGCGCGCGCGCGCGGAGGTGCCGAGCGTGCGCAGGTAGCTGCCCGCGGGATCGAACTCCTGAAGCCGGTCGTTCGCGGTGTCGGCGACGTACGTGTCCCCGAGCGCGTCCGCCGCGAGCGCGCGGGGGAACGCGAGCTGACCAGGGCTCGAGCCGAAGCCTCCCCACGCGGTCACGTAGCCGAGCGTCGCCGAGAGCTTGACGATGCGGTGGTTGATGTCGTCGGCGACGTACACGTTGCCCGCCGCGTCCAGCGACACGCCGTACGGAAAGCCGAACTGGCCCGGTCCCGAGCCCTGCGAGCCGGCTTCCGACTGAAAGGCCCCTTCGGGCGCGAATTTCTCAACGCGGTGGTTGTCGTCGTCCGCGACGATCACCTCGCTCGCGTTCGCAGCGACCCCGCGGGGATAAGAGAACTGACCTGGCCCGCTTCCCTTCGTCCCCCACGCGAGCGGTTCGGCGCCCGTGAGCGTGAAGCGCTGGATGCGGTTGTTGCCGGAGTCCGCGACGTACACGTAGTTGCCGCCCACCGCGATGCCGCCGCCGGGCGGCTGCGTGGGGTTGAGCGACGAGTAGAAGCGGAACTGCCCCGGTTCGCCTCCCGTATGGCCCCACGCCGTGATGAAGTTGCCCGCCGCGTCGAACTTCTCGATGCGGTCGTGGCTCGAGTCGACCACGTACACGTCGCCCGACGCGTCCGTCGCGATCCCGCCGATCGGCCCGAACTGGCCCGCGCCGCCGCCGTAGGAGCCCCACTCCGTCACGAACGCGCCTGACGAGTTGAACTTCTGCACGACGAAGCCCAGCTGGTCGGCTACGTACACGTTGCCTTCGCCGCCTACCGCCACCGCCTCGGGGAAGCGCAGCATGCCCTCCGCGCGCTGGCCGACGATGCGTACGCCCGTGTACGGGCACGGTCCGCTCCCCGCGCCGGGGCACGATTCGGCCGATGCCGCCGCAGGGCCGAGCAGCGCCGCGGCCGCCAGGACCGCCGCGGCGCGCACCGTCCGCGCGAGGCTTGTTGTCGCGAGCGGCGACGCCTCGCGCGCGTGCGCGCGCGCGAAGCGAGCTCGGCGACCGGCGCGCGAGGCCATCCGCACGTCCAACACAAGCGCGCCGCCGGGGGTGCGGTCCCTGGCGCGCACTCGCGCGTGCGTCAGGAACCTACGTGCTCGGGCGCGATCCGCTCGCCGGCGATGTCCTCGGCGGCGTGCGCGGCGAGGCCGGCGCGCGTCACCGCGACGGGGCCGCGGGCGGGCGCCGGCTGGTTGCGCTCCTCGCGCACGATGTACAGCGGCCGGTGCTTGACCTCGTCGTAGATGCGACCGACGTACTCGCCGATGACGCCGAGAGCGATCAGCTGGATACCGCCGAGCAGCAGGATCGCGATCGTGATCGAGCTGAAGCCCGGCAGATAGGAGTCGAACAGCCGCAGCAGGATCACGACGGGGATCGCGATGAACGCGACGCCCGCCGAGAGCATGCCGGCGTACGTTGCGAGCTGGAGCGGGACGTGGGAGAACGACGCGATCGCATCGAGCGAGAAGCGGAGCATCTTGCGCACCGTGTACTTCGTCTCGCCCGCGTGGCGCGGCTCGCGCTCGTAGTACACGGCCGTCTGCGTGAAGCCCACCCACACGGTCATCCCGCGGAGGAAGCGCGAGCGCTCGGTCATCGTCAGCAGCGCCTCGAGTGCACGGCGATCGAGCAGGCGGAAGTCGCCGGAGTTGGGCTCGAGGTCGACGTTCGCGAGCTTGTCGAACAGTCTGTAGAACCACGACGCGGTCGCGAGCTTGAACGCGGTCTCTCCCTCGCGCTGCCGGCGCACCGCGTATACGACGTCGGCGCCGCGGCTCCACTCGCCGACCATCTGCCCGAGCAGCTCGGGCGGGTCCTGGAGGTCCGCGTCGATCATCACCACGACGTCGCCCGCCGCGTGCTCCAGGCCCGCCGTCAGCGCCGCCTGGTGGCCGAAGTTGCGCGACAGGTGGATCACGCGCACGCGCGCATCCTGCGCTGCGAGCCGGTCGAGGATCTCGGTCGTGCCGTCGGAGCTTCCGTCGTTGACGATCACGAGCTCGAAGTCGTAGTCCGAGGCTGCGGCACGCGCACGTTCGACGAACGCCTCGACGAGCTCGCGCTCGTTGAACACGGGCGCGACGATGCTCAGGAGGACGGGTGCGCGGAGGGAAGTCTGCGACATTTCTTGTGCGACGGGCTCCGGTGGGACGCCGCCGCCGCTCATCTTGGGCCGGCGACCTAAGCCGGAGGTGAATCTATCGTTCATCCTGTCACGGATGGGCGCCCTCACCGACATACGCAAGCGCGTTCCCGACAGCGTAGCGAGGGTTTCTTCTCACCGCCGCGCCGCGCTGCTGCTGCAATTCATCAAGTTCGGGACCGTCGGCGTGTCGAACACGCTGCTCACGTTCGCCGTGTACACGCTCCTGCTCAAGGTCTTCGGCGTCTGGTACATCGCGGCGTCCGCGATCGGCTTCGCCGTGGGCGCGGTGAACGGCTTCCTCCTCAACCGCCGCTGGACGTTTCGCGGCCACGTCGGCGACGCGCGGACGCCCCTGCGTTGGATGGTCGTGCAGAGCTGCGGGCTCGGGCTCAACCTGGCGCTGCTGTATCTCTGGGTCGACGGCATCGGCATCGACGAACTGGTGGGGCAGGCGTTCGCCATCGCTGTCGTCACCGTCACGACGTTCCTCGCCAATCGCGCGTGGACGTTTCGCATGCACCCCGATCGCGACGCGCATGACGACGCCGAGGCGCCCTCGACCGCGTCGGCGGAGCGCGTGTAGCGCAGGATCAGCGAAAGACCGTCAGCAGCGAGAGCCCCGCCGGGATGCGCCCGCCGTGCGCGATCAGCGCTGCCTCGAGCGCGAGCGGGCGCTCGAGCATCCAGTTGACGGGTTCTGGCGGCACCCACAGGTCGAGGCTCGATTCGGTGGGACGCCGGCTGAAACGCTCGAGCACGCGCAGGAGGATCGCGATGGGGAGCAGGAGCGAGTTGAAGTACGTCGTGCGCACCTCACGCCAGCCCGCCTGCTCGCCCGCGCGTGTGAGCGAGGCGCGGGTGTAGCGGCGGTAGTGGTGGTTGACCTCGTCGTGGCCGCTCCACAACCACCCGTAGGCGGGCACGGTCGCGAGCAGCACGCCGCCCGGCGCGACCACGCGGCGCAGCTCGCGCAGCGCGGCGACGTCGTCCTCGAGATGCTCGATCACGTCGAGTGACGCCGCGAACTCGAAGCTCGCGCCGGCGAACGGCATCTCGAGCACCGATCCTTCGACGACCTCGCCGGCCTTTCGCTCGCGCGCGAGCGCGACGCTCGCCGGTGAGAGCTCGATCGCGCTGACGGTGCCGTAGCGCGAGAGCTCGACCATGTTGCGTCCGCTCCCGGCGCCCGCGTCGAGGATCCGCGCGTGCTCCGGGAGCCCGAGGCCCTTGATCACGCGGTTCAGTACGGTGCGGCGGCCCCGATACCACCAGTGCCGGTCCTCGGCGCGGTGAGTCTGAAGCTCATACTCCCGGTCCATCAGCGGACCATCCTTTCAGGAACGCCCTTGGATGGATGCGCGACCGCGCCCGCTCGGACGTGTCCGCGAGCGACCCTCCAGCGCGCGCGCCGCGGCGCCGCTGCGGATCAGGAGCCGCCGTCCCGCAGGGCGGTGCGCAGGAACTCGACCGTGCGCGTCCACGCAAGGTCCCTGGCCTCGGCGTTGAACGTGCCGAGGCGGTTGGTGTCGTTGAAGAACGCGTGTCCGACGCCCTCGTAGACGTGCGACTCCACCGCGCTGCCCGCCCCGCGAATCTCGTCCTCGAGCGCTCTGGATTCATCGAGCGAGATGAACGCGTCCTCGGCCGCGAAGTGCAGGAGGACGGGTCCGCCGATTCCCGAGAAGTCGGGCTTGCCGTGGGGCAGGACGTAGTAGAACGAGACCGCCGCGGCGATCTCCGGGCACGTCGCCGCCGCCCACATCGACAGGCCACCACCGAGGCAGAAGCCGACCGAGCCGACGCCCACGCCCGCGTAGCCGTCGAGCGAGCGCAGGTGCTTCGCCGCCCCGCACATCTCGAGCTCGACCTCGCTCATCGACATCGCCATCATCAGCTGCTGCGCCTCGTCGGGCTGCTCGGCGGTCTTGCCGCCGTAGAGATCGGGCGCGAGCGCGAAGAACCCCTCGTCTGCGAAGCGGTCGCAGATCGAGCGGATGTGGTCATCGAGGCCCCACCACTCCTGCAGGACGATCGTCGCCGGTCCCGTCTCGCCGGGGGGTACCGAGAGGTATCCGGGCTTCGTGCCGGAGCTCGTCTGAAACTCGACATCGGGCATGTGGATGGCTCCTTGGGTGTCGTGGCAGGCGGCGCGCTCGCCGCGCGGCCGTGGATCCTTGCACGCGCGCCTATCCCGCGCGCGATCAGCCCTCAGCTCAGCTCACGCGAGCGGCCAGGGGTTGGGCACCTCTCGCCACGGCTCGCGCCGCCACTCCGCGTACGCCTCGGCGGGCTCGTCGGTTGCGCTCGTGACGGACGCGCCGTACTTGGCGGCGACCTCGTTGACGGGGTAGTGCGCCTCGTCCTTGCGCCGCGAGCCGATCATCAGCACCGCGCAGGGCTCCTCGCCGGCGCCGACGAACACGTGCTCGACCCCCGCGGGACAGTGCAGGAAGTCCCACCGGCGCAGCCGGCGCTCCTCGCCCTGCACGATCGCGACGCACTCGCCCGAGAGCACGAGGAAGTCCTCCTGAACGGGCTCGGAGTGGTACATGCAGTTGGGCTGTCCCGGCTGCATGATCTGGATGTTGACGCCGGTGTCCGGCCACGTCCGCGCCTCGCCCTCGAGGTCGATTACCGTCGCGCGGCGCGGATGCGCCTGAGCCTGCGCATCGGCGATGTTGATCACCAACGTCGCGTCCATAGCGGGCAACGATACTCGCCAGGCTCGCGGGGGTGCGCGGAGGCGACAGGAGAGCGGCGCTCCAGCGGTCTCCGTCGCTGTTTCGCGGCCGGGCCCCGAGAAAGAATTGGTTTACCGAAAAATAGTCAGGTTTACCAGAAAATAGTCGGGTTTACTTATTTACAACGATACATCGTTGTTATACGTTCCAAATCTCCGCGCGTGGGCATGTGCCGCGCGCCAATCGACACCAGGGGGTCGGAGTGGAGAACCGTCGTTTCGCAAGGATGTTCGCCGGCACGCTCGCCGCAACGTTCGCGCTGCTCGTAGCGCCCAGCATCGCGGCCGCCGAACCGAAGCCGTTCGGCCACGCGTGCAAACTCGAACACGGGGTGCGCTTCTGCCCGACGGTTTCGCTCTCCGAACGAGTTCCCACCTTTGACGGCGTCCCGCTCGACGCCGATGTGACACTCCCTGAAACAGGTGAAGGGCCGTTCCCCGCGATCGTGATGATCCACGGCTGGGGCGGCTCCAAGACGGACTTCGAGGCGAGCACCGCGGCCGGCAACGGGAACGACACGTTCGACTACAACAACATCTATTACGCGCAGCACGGTTTCGCCGTCCTGAACTACTCGGCTCGCGGCTGGGCGCGCTCTTGCGGTCAGAAGTCGTCGCGGGAAGGAGCTCCCGGCTGCGCGAAAGGTTGGATCCACCTAGCTGATCAGCGGTTTGAGGCCCGCGATACGCAGTATCTGTTCGGCCTGCTCGCGGACGAGAAGATCGTCAACCCGAAGTCGCTGGGGACGACCGGGATCTCATACGGCGGCGGTCAGAGCATCGAGCTCGCGTACCTCAAGAACCAGATCAGGGGCGCGAAAGGTGAATTCCTCCCGTGGACGAGCCCCAAAGGGAAAGCCATGGAAATCAAGGCTGCGTACCCGCGCTGGCCGTGGTCTGACCTGATCGACGCGCTCACGCCGAACGGACGCTTCTTGGACACCGAAATCGCGCCGCCACACCAGAGCTATGAACCATTCGGCGTCGAGATCCAGAGTTACAACGCCGGACTGTACGCGCTCGGCAATGCGGAACCGCCTGTCTCGAGCGGTGGCTACTACGCCCCGCCCGGCGAAGACCCCGAAGCAGACATCAGCAAATGGTTCGCGGCGACGAACGCGGGCGAGCCCGTCAGCAAAGAAGACGAAGAAATCGCAAAGCAGATCTACAACTACCATCAGGGTTACGGCTTGCCCGGTACGCCGGCGCCGATGCTGATCCAGAACGGCTGGACAGATGACCTCTTTGCTCCTGAGCAGGCGCTGCGGGTGTACAACTCCGTGCGCGCGCTCAAAGGCGCTGTGACGCTGCAGTTTGGCGATCTCGGCCACAGCCGCGGCTCGAACAAGGAAAACACCGACCGTGCCTTCCAGGATGAAGGGGCGGCGTTCTTCGCAGCCCGGCTCGAGCACGTGGGCACAGCCCCGCCCTCACTCAAGGTGACGGCATACACGCAGACCTGCCCGAAGAGCGCACCCGGCGGCGGGCCGTTCGCTGCGAGCATTTGGTCGAAGTTGCACCCTCATTCGGTCTCCTTCGGCTCACCGGGCGCGCAGATGTTCACTGGCGCGGGCGGCAACGCGACGATCGCGGCCGAATTCGACCCGATCGCAAACACGGATGCGTGCAAGACGGTGAAAGCGGAAACCGAGGCGAACACAGCCAACTACACGATGACGAGCACGGGCTTCACGCTGATGGGGCTGCCGACCGTGAAAGCGACGGTCAAAGCGACGAACGCACCGATGTTGCCCGGGCAGATCGACGCGCGGTTGTGGGACGTGACACCGGGCGCCGAACCGACGCAGCGGCTGATATCGCGCAGCGTCTACCGGTTGCTCGACGGCCAATCCGGCACAATCACCTTCCAGCTGCACGGAAACGGCTACGTGTTCCCCGCCGGCGACACGGTCAAGCTGCAGCTGCTCGGCCGGGACGCTCCCTACTACCGGGCGAGCAACGGGGAATTCGCTGTCGAAGTCACGAACCTGACGGTGTCATTGCCGACGACGTGATCTGAAACCCGAGGGTGGCGGCGTTGCCACCACCCACACACGCCGCGAGAGGTAGGTCTCGTACGAGGGCACGGGGCCTCACCAGCAAGAATGAGGCAGTCGGTGCGGCGGGGTCCGCTGAGGGCCCCGCCGCACACGCTTGAGGTAGTGTCCGCCGCATGGACATTGCGGGACGCCACGTGGTCGTCACGGGCGGCGCGGGAGGCATCGGCAGCGCGCTCGCGCGGCGCCTTTACGAGGAGGGCGCCCGCGCGGTGGTGGTCGCCGACCGCGCGATCGAGCCCGCGCGCGCCGTCGCGGCGGACGTGGACGGCCTGGCGGTCGAGCTCGACGCGGGCAGCGAGCGCAGCGTCCAAGCGCTGAGCGCCGCGGCTACGGAGACCTATGGCGAGATCGACATCTTCATCTCGAACGCGGGCGTGCCCGGCGCAGGCGGCGGTCCGGAGGAGGCGCCCGACGAGTCGTGGGAGGAAGCCTGGCGCGTGAACGTGATGGCGCACGTGTGGGCGTCGCGCGTGCTGCTGCCGCAGATGCGCGCTCGCGGCGAGGGCTACCTGATCAACACGGCCTCGGCGGCGGGCCTGCTGACTCAGGTCTCCTCGGCGATCTACAGCGTGACGAAGGCCGCCGCGGTGTCGCTCGCGGAGTGGCTCGCGATCGAGAACGGCGACGCGGGCGTGCGCGTGTCGTGTATCTGCCCGCAGGGCGTGCGCACGCCGATGCTGGAACTCGCGCTCGAGGACCCCGCGGGGGCGGCGGCGCTGCTCGCGGGCGGCCTGCTCGAGCCCCAAGACGTCGCCGAGACGGTCGTCGCGGGGATCAACGAGGAGCGCTTTCTGATCCTCCCGCACCCGGAGGTCGCGACGCACATGGAGCGCAAGGCGTCCGACCCCGACCGCTGGATAGCGGGCATGCGCAGGCTCGTGCGAAACGCGCGCGCGCAGCCCGCTTAGGCTGTTCAGCCAGCCTAGGCGACGACCCGGAAGAGCGGTCCGCTCGTCGGATGCAGGCTGCCGCCGAGGCGCTCGTGCGTGACCAGGATTTCGGTCACGCCGCGAAGATCGCCGGGAACGTTCACGGAGGCGGCGCCGGCGCGCGTGACGCCGAACAGCGCGTCGGTCGGCAGCGGCGCGCCGCCCGCGCCGCGTTTGAGCCACACCTCGAAGATCTGGCCCGGCGGCGCGGGGCGCATTCCGCGCATGACGAGTTCCCCGCGGTGGCCGCGCTCGACGAGCATGATGCGCGCTCCGGTGACACTCGAGGTGAGGATCGCCGGGCGCACGCGCACGGGTGAGCTAGAGCCGCCGCTGAGCGCGAGCACGAGCGCTGCGGCCAGCCCGGCGGCGAGCGCGGCGCCACCGACGGGAAGCCATAGCGGGCGGGAGAGGAGCCGGCGTGTAGACGCGCGTGCGGGCGGCCGGTCGGCGCTCGCGCCGGCCGCGTGCAGCAGCTCTGCCTCCGAGCGAACGCGCTCCATGATCCGCCCGCGCAGCGCCCCCGAGGCGCGTGCCGGCTTGACGGTCGCGGGCAGCAGGTCGACG
>DATBCA010000107.1:0-3223 GCA_036270715.1 Solirubrobacteraceae bacterium | reverse complement strand
CGCTGCCACGCGCGCGAACGATAGCTATGGCGCGGTTTGACGCGATCTGGCCGCCGTCGGATGTGAACGCGGCGTTGCGGGTGTGAGCGACCTCACACAGACGCGCGCGGAGTCGTGGCTCAATGGATGCGTGGCGGAGGTAGAGGGCAACGTCAACCGGAAGGACCAAGCAATGTTGATAGCGATCTTCGTCACAACCGTAATCGCAGTTGCGCTCGGCCTGGGCCAGCGCGCGGGCCGCGACGGGCTGATTGGACGGCGGCCCTACAGCAACCGCTACAACGACGCGTCGGGCGCGCGCCAGGAGTACTGACCCACGCGCGCGCACGCGCGCACGCGCGCGGCACATCGTCACGGAAACAACGATCCGTCGCGCACGCGCACACGCGCACGGCACCTCGTCACGGAAACAACGATCCGTCGCCCCTCGGGGCGGCGGACGGTGGGCGGGCGGGCCGGACCGGGCCCTACGCGCGCGCGAGCGAGCGTTCGTGCTCGAGCGCGTACTTGCCCTGCGCGTCTTCTGACCCGCTAAGCGGGTACTGGCCGCTGAAGCACGCGTCGCAGTGCGTCGCGCGCGTGGCGCCGACTGCCTCGTAGACACCCTCGAGCGAGAGGTAGTGCAGCGAGTCGCAGCCGAGCTCGGCGGCGACCTCGTCGACGCTGCGCCCGTGCGCGATCATTTCCTCGCGGCTGGACATGTCGATGCCGTAGTGGCAGGGGTGCTTGATCGGCGGCGCGGAGATGCGCATGTGCACCTCGGCGGCGCCGGCGTCGCGGAGCATCTGGACGATCTGGCGGGTGGTGTTGCCGCGCACGATCGAGTCGTCGACGACGACCAGGCGCTTGCCCGCCACGACGCCTGGAAGCGGGTTGAACTTGAGCCGCAGGCCGTGTTTGCGCAGCTCCTGCCCGGGCGGGATGAAGGTGCGCGCGACGTAGCGGTTCTTGACGAAGCCGTCGTCCTGCGGCAGGCCCGCCGCGCGCGCGAGCCCGCGCGCGGCGGCGTTGCCGGAGTCGGGGACGGCGATCACGACGTCGGCGTCGACGGGCGCCTCGCGCCAGAGGATCTCGCCCATGCGCGCGCGCGCGACCTGGAGCGCCTGCCCGTTCATGCGCGAGTCCGGGCGCGCGAAGTAGATGTACTCGAAGATGCAGAACGCGCGCCGCTCGTCGGGCGCAACCATACGGCTGCGCGGCGGCCCCTCGGCGAGCGTGACCATCTCGCCGGGCTCGACGTCGCGCAGGAGCTGCGCGCCGATGATGTCGAACGCGCAAGACTCGCTCGCGACGCAGTAGCGCACCGCGCCGTCGGGATGGTCGGCGCTCGGGTGCAGCGCGCCGAGCGCGAGCGGTCGCAGGCCGTGGGGATCGCGGAAGGCGACGACGCGGTCCTTCGTGAGGACGACCGTCGAGAACGCCCCGCGCAGCCGCGGCATCACCTCGGCGATCGCGTCCTCGACGTCCTCGGCGGGGTGCGTGGCGATGAGCGCGGCGATGATCTCCGAGTCCGACGTCGAGCTGAACGAGACGCCGCGCTCGACGAGCTCGTCGTGCAGCTCGACGGCGTTGATGAGGTTGCCGTTGTGCGCGAGCGCGAGCTCGCGGCGCGAGCCGTCCGTGCCCTCCGAGCGCTGCACCGGCTGCGAGTTCTCCCACGCGTTCGAGCCCGTCGTCGAGTAGCGCACGTGCGCGATCGCGAGGTCGCCCGCGAGCGTGCGCAGGTCGTTCTCCGAAAACACCTGGCTGACGAGTCCGAGCTCGCGGCGCGTGACTATGTTGCCGCCGCGGTCGGCCGCCGCGATGCCCGCGGACTCCTGGCCACGATGCTGTAGCGCGTACAGCGCAAAGTACGACAGGCGGGACACCTCGTGAGAAGGCGCATACAGTCCGAACACTCCGCACTCATCGCGCGGTCCCTCACGCATCACCTGCACAAGCTAGCAGTCCTCACTCGAACAGCTCCGACAGCGCCGCGTGCGCCTGCGCGAGCTCATCGAGCCCCACGTCGACGACGTCCACGGGGCCGTTTGGAGGGGGCCCTGACGGGCCACGTGACGGCCGCGCCGCAACGACGCGCAGGCGCTCGCCGCCGACGGTGCCGAGCCGGCGGGTGGACACGACCCGCGCCAACGCGAGGACGGCGTCGGCGTCCCCGCTGACGAGAAAGCCGCCCGCGCCCTCCCCGAAGAGGGCCGCGTCGTCGCGCGCGACGTTCTCCTCGATTTCGATCTGCGCCCCGATCGAGCCTGCGAGGCAGCACTCGGCGAGCGCGACGAGGAGGCCGCCCTCGGCGATGTCGTGCGCGCTCGAGAGCGCGCCCGCGCGCACGGCCTCGCGCACGGCGGCCTGCGCGGCGATCACCGCACCGATGTCGATGGCGGGAAGCGCGCCGGGCAGTTCGTCGCCGCGCAGCTTCGACAGCTCGCTCGCGGCGAGCGACGGCGCGAACGGTCCGACGACCGCGATCTGGGCGCCCGCGCGCGCGAACCCGAGGCGGCCCGCGCGGCGCGCGTCGGGCAGGCGCCCGACCATGCCGATCACCGGCGTCGGGTAGATCGGGCCGGTCGGGCCCTCGTTGTAGAGCGAGACGTTCCCGCCGACGATCGGCGCGGCGAGCGCGCGGCAGGCGTCGCCGAGGCCGCGCACGGCTTCGCTGAGCTGCCAGGCGATGTGCGGCTTCTCGGGGTTGCCGAAGTTGAGGTTGTTGGTCGTGCCGAGCGGCTGCGCGCCCGCGCACGCGAGGTTCGCCGCGCACTCGAGCACCGCGGCGAGCGTGCCCGTGTACGGGTCGGCGGCGACGCGCCGGCCGTTGCAGTCGATGCTCACCGCGAGCGCGCTGCCGTCGGGGAGCGCGAGGACGGCCGCGTCGGCGGTCTGCGGCCGGCGCACGGTGCGCCCCTGGACGAGCGCGTCGTAGCGTTCGAACAGCGGCCGGCGCGAGGAGAGGTTTGCAGACGCGAGCAGCGCGAGCAGCGCCTCGCGCGCGCTCGCCTCGCGCGCGAGCGTCGCCGCCGACGGCGCGTACAGCGGTGCGGCGGGCCGCGCGGGAGCGAGGTCATACAACGGGCATTCGTCGACTAGCGCGCGCACCGGCAGCTCGCCGACGAGCGCGCCGTCGCGGTGAACGCGGATGAGCTCGCCGTCGGTGACCCGGCCGATGACCGCGCCGCTGAGGTCCCACTTCTCGCAGCACGCGAGCACCGCGCCTGTGTCGCGCGGC
>DATBCA010000106.1:0-4070 GCA_036270715.1 Solirubrobacteraceae bacterium | reverse complement strand
CACGCGCGCGCAGCACCTCGATCGAGCATCATCAAACCCTCGCGCTTCAGCGCGGCCGACGCCACCTACCGCTGCAGGAGCCGGCGCAGCGAGCGCATGAACGCCCCGCGTTCGCGCCGGCGGCGCCAGCGCGCGGGCGGGGGCGCGGTCGCGCGCACGAGCGCGACCCACTGCTCGAGCGGGAGCTCGCCGTCGATCAGCCGCGCGAGCGCGGCGGTGACCGGAGCGTGGACCTGCGCGCGCTCGAGCGCGTGCGCGAGCAGCGGCACGGACTCGAGCGCCTCCACCGCCTGGCCCACGCGGGCGGGGATCTCATCGGCGGGCACTCCGGCCGCGAGCAGCTCGCCCGCGCGGCGGTTGCGGCTCTCGCGCGCAAGCGCGGTCGCGACGAGGTCGCCGGTGCCGGCGAGCCCGATCATCGACTCGGGGCGCGCGCCGAGGCCGTCGGCGTAGCGCCACACCTCCGCGAAGATGTGCCCCGCGGCGGCGCCCGCGGCGTTCAGGCCCTGCGCCTCGGTCGCGCCGGACGCGAGCGCGGCGGCGTTCTTGGCGGCGCCCGCGAGCTCGACGCCGAGCGGATCGTTGGACTGCTCGCAGACGACGCCCGCGCGCGTGAACAGCTGCGCGAGCGAGCGCGCGAGCTCCTCCTCGGACGACGCTGCGACGAGGCCGGCGCCCTCGCCGACCATCTCCTGCGCGTGCGCGGGGCCGCCAACGCACGCGACGCGACGCGCGCCGAACCGCTCGGCGAGCACGGCGGTGGGCGGGCGGCCCTCCGGAGCGACGAGCCCCTTGGCGACCGACACGACGGCGGCGCGCCGTGTCAGCCCGCGGCCGGCGAGCGCGTCGATGACCTCGCCGAGCCCGCGCGAAGGCACGGCGAGGAACACGTACTCGGCGCGCGCGAGCCCGGCGGCGGCGGGCTCGACGCGCAGCGATGCGGGCAGCGCGACGCCGGGCAGGTAGCGAGCGTTCTCGCGCTGCGCATCGAGCTCCCGCGCCTGCTCCTCGGTGCGCGTCTGCAGCGTCGTGCGCAACCCGGCGCGCGACAGCAGCACCGCGAGCGCGGTGCCGAACGAGCCGGCTCCGATGACGGTCGCGCGCCGCCCCGGCGGACGCGGTAGGGCGCGCGCGCGCTGGCCGGACTCCGCCCGGCCGCCGGCCGATCGCCGATCGGCTTCGTCGGTAGCAGTAGGCTCGGAGCCCGTCATCTGATGCGCGAGCCTAGCGACCACCGGACTGGAGCCCTCGCCTGGAGGAACTGGGCGGGCGACGAGCGCTGCGCGCCCGCGCAGCTGCGCCGCCCGCGGTCGGTCGAGGAGGTGCAGAGCGCGCTCGGCGAGGCGCGCGAGCGCGGCTGGCGCGTGCGCGTCGCGGGCAGCGGGCACTCGTTCAGCGACATCGCGTGCACGGACGGGCTGATGCTCTCGCTCGAGCACCTCGACAGGGTGCTCGAGATCGATAACGAGGCCGCGCGGGTGCGCGTGCAGGCGGGGATCACGATCCGCGAGCTGAGTCGCCGCCTGCTGGAGGACGGGCTCGCGCTCGAGAACCTCGGCGACATCGACGTGCAGAGCGTCGCGGGCGCGATCTCGACGGCGACCCACGGCACCGGCGCGCGCCTCGCCAACATCCCCTCGCAGGTGCGCGCGCTGACGCTCGTCCTCGCGGACGGCTCGCTGCTCGAGTGCTCGGCGGAGAGCGATCCCGAGGTCTTCCGCGCCGCGCGCGTGAGCCTCGGCGCGCTCGGGGTGATCGTCGAGGTGACGCTGCAGTGCGTGCCCGCGTTCACGCTGCGCGGCGTCGACGCTCCGGCGCCGCTCGAGGACGTGCTCGAGCGCTTCGAGGGCCGCGTGCTCGGCAACGACCACTTCGAGTTCTTCGTCTTCCCGCACGCGCGCACGGCGCTCACGCGCACGAACAACCGCAGCGACGAGGCGCCGCGCCCGCGCGGCAGCCTGTCGGCGTACCTCAACGACGTGCTCCTGACCAATCACGCGTTCGGCGCGATCTGCCGCGCGGGCCGGCGCTTCCCGCGCGCGATCCCCGCGCTCAACCGGGCCGTCACGCGGCTCGCCGGCAGCTCCGAGCGCGTCGATTCATCGGCGGCGATCTTCTCGACGCCGCGCCTCGTGCGCTTCACCGAGATGGAGTACGCGATCCCGCGCGAGCGCGCCCCCGAGGCGGTCACGCGGGTGATGCGCACGATCGTCGAGCGCGGCTTCCGCGTCCCGTTCCCGATCGAGGTCCGCGCGGTCGCGCCAGACGACGCGTTCATCAGCACCGCGGCGGGCCGCGAGACCGGCTTCGTCGCCGTGCACATGTTCGAGGGGATGGAGTGGGAGCCGTACTTTCGCGCGGTCGAGGAGATCATGGACGGGCTCGACGGGCGCCCGCACTGGGGCAAGCGCCATTTCCAGACCGCGGCGACGCTGCGCGGCCGCTACCCCGATTGGGACCGCTTCCAGGCGGTGCGCGCGCGGCTCGACCCCGAGGGCCGCTTCGCCAACGCCTTCACCGACCGCGTGCTGGGCCCCGCCGGTGCCTGACGCGGACTACGAGCGCCTGCAGCGCGCGACCGCCGGCCTGCAGGCGCCGTTCGCGATCGTCGACCTCGACGCCCTGTGGGAGAACGCCGGCGGGCTGCTCGCACGCGCCCGCGGCAAGCCGATCCGTCTTGCGAGCAAGTCGGTGCGCTGCCGAGCGCTGCAGGAGCGTGTGCTGGCTCTCGATGGCTTCCGCGGCACGCTCGCGTACACGCTGCCCGAGGCGCTATGGCTCGGTGAAAGCGGCTTCGAGGACGTCGTCGTCGCATACCCGACCGCCGATGAGAGAGCGCTCGGCGCGCTCGCGCGCGCCGGCGCTGTGGGGTCGCGCTCGGAGAGACTCCAGCGCGCCGCTGGCCGATCTTCGATCGGCGGCCGGGGCGTGGCGGTGATGGTCGACTCCGTCGATCAGCTGCGGATGATCGAGCGCGCCGCTGCGGGCGCCGGAGCCGAGGGGCACGTGCGCGTGTGCATCGACGTGGACGCGAGCTGGCCCGTCCTCGGCGGCCGCGCGTACGTGGGCGTCAAACGCTCACCCGTGCGCACGCCGGCGCAGGCGGCCCAGCTCGCGCGCGCGATCCTCGCGAGCGATCGCCTGCGCCTGGTCGGGATCATGGCCTACGAGGCGCAGATCGCGGGCGTCGGCGACGCGCCCGCGGGCCGGCCGCTGCGTGGAGCCGCGATCCGTTTCATGCAGGCGCGCTCGGCGCGCGAGCTGGCCGCGAGGCGCGCCGGCGTCGTCGCGGCGGTGCAGGCGGTCGCGCGCGAGGCGGGGACGGCCCTCGAGCTCGTCAACGGCGGCGGCACGGGGAGCCTCGAGGGGACGAGCGCGGAGGCGGCCGTCACGGAGGTGACCGCCGGATCCGGCCTGTACGGGCCGACGCTGTTCGACGCCTACCGCGCGTTCACGCCGCGCCCGGCGGCGCTGTTCGCGCTCCCGGTCGTGCGCCGGCCGGGGCGTGGCGTGGTGACGGCGCTCGGGGGCGGCTACCTCGCGTCGGGCCCCGCCGACTCGGCGCGCCTGCCGAGCCCGTATCTGCCCCGGGGCCTGCGCCTGGACAAGCTCGAGGGCGCGGGCGAGGTGCAGACGCCGCTGTTGGGAAGCGCGGCGGACGCGCTCGAAATCGGCGATCGTGTGTACATGCGGCATGCGAAGGCGGGCGAGCTGTGCGAGCGCTTCAACAGCCTGCACCTGCTCGAGGGCGAGCGCATCGTCGACGAGGTCTCGACATACCGCGGCGAGGGCCGCTGCTTCCTGTGAGCGAGGGCGCCGTCGAGCTTCCAGCGCGCGCGCTCGAGGATCGGCAGCGCGAGGTGGTCGAGCGTCTCGCGCCGCTCGACCGTACGCCGTGCTCGGCCGGCGAGCGCGAGGCGGCGGAGTGGCTCGCGCAGCGGCTGCGCGCCGTGGAGGGCGTGGACGTCGAGCTCGAGGACGAGCCCTCGTGGGGGACGTTCCCGCCGACGGGCTTCGCGCTCGGATCGCTCGGGGTCGCCGCCGCGGCGCTCGCGCTGCGCGGGCGCCCG
>DATBCA010000105.1:0-7868 GCA_036270715.1 Solirubrobacteraceae bacterium | reverse complement strand
GCTCGTGGTGCCGATCGGCCGGTTCGCGCTCGAGGACGCCTGCACGCGCGCCGCCGAGTGGAACCTCTCCGAGCACCGCGTCGCCGTCGCCGTGAAAATCCCGGCGACGCAGCTTCACCGCGACGGGTTCATCACCGATGTTCGCCGCGCGCTGCAGCTGTCGGGCCTTGAGCCCGCGCTGCTGACCCTCGAGATCGAGGAGACGACGGTGATCGACGACCTCGACGATGCGCGGGCGCGCTTCGCCCAGTTGCGCGAGCTCGGCGTGAGCATCGCGATCGACAACTTCGGCAACGGCTACGCCTTCCGCTCCGACCTCCAGAGCATGCCCATCGATTGCATCAAGGTCGACCGCGAGTCGCTCGCGCAGTCAGAGGGCGATGACTATCGCAACTGGCTGCTGGAGGCGATCCTCAGCTTCGGGCGCGACCTCTCGACGAACGTCATCGCGACCGGGGTGCGCCACGCTCCGCAGCTCGGAGCGGTCTCCATGATGGGCTTTCCGATGGCGCAGGGGCCCGCGGTTGGCGAGCCCGTGCCGGCGGCGCGGGTGCACGGCCTGCTGGACGCACCGCGTCCCGCGCCCGACGCGCTGGCACCTCCGCCGCCGGTCACTCCACTCGCGCCGGCGCCGCCGCCGCCCGCGGCGCTCACGGCGCCGGGCGCGCCCGCGGCGACGCCGCCCGAGACGGCGTCTTAGCCTAATCGCGAAACGCCTGGCCTACGCCTACCCGGCGACGGTCACGACGAACGGCTTGGGCGTCGTGTTTTCGGGTGTCAATTCACTGGGGCACGCGTGGGCGCCGTTGTCGAAGGTGGCGGCCCACGAGATCGTGTACCGCCGCCCGACGTCCCGGCGCCGCAGCGGAGCCTGGAGTTCGACCTTGCCGGTGCCTTCGCCGGAGGCCGACTGCGTGGGGACGCCCGGTGCGGTAACTCAGCTCGCGCGGCTGAGCAGCGGGGTGACGTCGTGGATGATCTGCGACGGCGTGAAGTTGGCGGGGTAGATCGTGTAGATCTTGCCGTTCGCGGCGATGCCGTAGATGAGCGCGGAGTGATTCACACGCGAGGGATCCGAGGTGTCGCGCTGCGAGCCGACCTTCCACGCTTCCCACACGCCCGCGAGCTGGTGCGCGGAGCCGATCAGGTACTTGGCCTCGCCCGTGAGCCCGTGCTGTTTGACGAACGCCGCGACGGTGCCCGGAGTGTCCCCGTGCGGGTCGACCGAGACCGTGACGATCGCGACCTGTCGCTGCATCGCCGGCGTCATCTGCGCGTACGCGTTGTGGAGGTTCGACGCGATCAGCGGACAGACGTCCGGACAGTGCGCGTAGAGAAACGTCACGAAGACCGCCTTGCCGCGGTCGGCGCCGAGGTTGAACGACGTGCCGTCGTAGTTGTTCAGCGTGCTCAGTTCCGGAGCGGGCGTTGGCGGTTCGAGCAGGGACCCTTCGAAGGCGACGCTCTTCGTCGTGTTCGCGTTCCCTGGGAGCTTGGGCTTGCTGCTGCCGCCGGTGAGGAGCAATGTGACGCCGCCGACGATCACGAGTATCGCGACGAGCGGCAGCAGCATGCGGTAGCCGGCGCCGCCGCCTGACCGCTCCGCGCCGCTCTGCTGGGCATCGGCGTTCATGCGAAGGCGCGAGTATCGCACGCGCGTGCGCACGCCTGCGCAGCGTGTCGGACGCGCGGCGCTGTACCTTTGCGGTCGGTGCACGCGCTCCTCTACCTGCTTCCCGCGCTGTTGCTCCTGATCGCGCTGCGCGCGCGACGGTACCCCGGTGAGCGCTCGCTGCTTGCGCTGATCGCCCGCCGGCGCCCGCGCCGGCGCATCGCGATCTTCGCGCGGCGCTATCGACCGGCACCGCGCGCAACGCTCGCGCGTGGCGGCGCGCTGCTCGGCGAAGCTCTCGCCGTGCGCCCGCCGCCGGGCCTCCTCGCGGCCTTCGTCTGAGAACGGGCTGCCCGCGCGCGCGTGCGCGTACGTGCGCGCGCCCGCGCGCGCGGCGGCTCCGTTCGCAAACACAGGCCGTCTCCAGCGGGCGGGCGCCACGCACGCGTCCCGCAAATCACGGCAACGCGAACGGATCGGTCGCGCGCGTGCGCGCGGCGAGACGAACGCAAGCGAGGAGAAACCAATGGACCTTCACCATCGACGGCCGGCGCGTGAGCCGGCGAGCGTACGCGGCACGCGCCGCACGGGTGCGCTGACGGTCGCGCTGCTCGGCGCGAGCGCGCTCGCGCCGTCGGCGGCGAGCGCGCACGGCATCTCGGGGCGCGCGAGCCTGCCGGTGCCCGCGTGGCTGTTCGCCTGGGCGGCTGCGGGCGTGCTGATCGTCTCCTTCGTGCTGCTGTCGACGATGTGGTCGCGACCGCGGCTGCAGGAACCGCACGAACGCGTCATCGGCACGTGGCCTGCGGCGCTCAGCGTCCCCTTCGGCGCGATCGGACTGGCGCTGTTCGCGCTGGTCGTCTACGCCGGCTACGAGGGCGTCCCGTATTACACGGCGAACTTCGACCCGACGTTCATCTATGTGATCTTCTGGGTTGGGGTGCCTGTCTCGAGCGTTCTGCTCGGCAACTGGTTCAGCGCGGTGAGCCCTTGGCGCGCGTTCGCGCGCGCGGTGCGCTGGCTTGCAGCGCGAGCGAACGTTCGCCTTCGTGCCCCTCTGACGTACCCGGAGTGGCTTGGCCGCTGGCCGGTCGTGGCGGGCCTGGTGTGCTTCGGCTGGCTCGAGCTGGTCTACCACGACCACGACAACCCGACGTTGCTCGCATCGCTCGCGCTGGCGTACTTCACGCTGATGCTCGCGGGCATGGCGCTGTTTGGAGTCGAGGACTGGAGCGAGAAAGGGGACGCGTTCGGCGGCTATTTCGCGCTCTTCGGGCGGCTGTCGAGCGTGTACGTGCGCGACGGCAAGCTGCGGCTGCGACGCGCGCTCTCGGGCGTGCCGTCGCTGCTGGAGGAGCCGGGGACGGTCGCGCTCGTGCTCGTGGTGATCGGGATCACGACGTTCGACGGCGCGTCGAACGGGGTCGTGTGGGACACGCTGCAGCCGCACGTGCAGAGCTTCTTCGCGGGCCTCGGGCTCTCCGATCCCGCGCCCGACGAGCTCGCCGACAGCCTCGGGCTGCTGCTCGCGATCGCGATCGTCGTCGCGGTCTACCGCGCGGGCGTGCTGGGGATGCGCTCGGTCTCGGCGCGATACGGGACGGAGGAGCTCGCGCGCAAGTTCGCGCACACGCTGGTGCCGATCGGCTTCGCGTACGTGCTCGCGCATTACTTCTCACTGCTTGTGTGGCAGGGGCAGGCGATCGGGTACCTGGCGTCGAACCCGCTGGGCCACGGAACGAACTACTTCGGCACGGCGAACTGGCACGTCAACTACGCGTTCATCGGCTCGACCGCGATCTGGTACATCCAGGTGCTCGCGCTCGTGACCGGCCACGTGAGCGGTCTCGCGCTCGCGCACGACCGCGCGATCGCGACCTATCGGTCGGTGCAGGAGGCGGTGCGCTCGCAATACTGGATGCTGGTTGTGATGGTCGGCTTCACGAGCCTCGGGCTGTGGCTGCTCTCGGCGGTGAACACGTAGGCGCATGACGATGAGATCGCGATGCCCGAGCTAGCGCACATCGGCGGCATCCCCGTCGAGGAGTGGCTGCCGTTCCTCGTCCCGGTGCTCGCGATCTACGTGTACATCCGCCGTCGCGAGCGCCGCCGCCGGGCCGAAGTGCAGCGAGTGCTCGACGCGGGCGGCGCGCTCTCGGAGGACGTGATCGCGACGATCCTCGCGCAGTGGTCTGCGTTGAAGCACGACGAGCTCGGCCCCGAGCACGTGCGCCTGATGGCCCCGCCGGGGCCGAACGGAACGACGCCGCGCGAGCTCGCGTTGCGCGCGGACCGCGACGAGCTGACCGTCCGGAGCCTGCTCGGCGACCTCTCCGAGCTCGGCTACGTCGAACTGGAGGAGCCGGCAGGTGGGGGCGAGACGCGAGTGTGGCTGACGGCGGAGGGCTTCGCGATGGCGCACGCCGCCGAGCGCGTGGTGCTGGCGCGATTCGCCGAGGAAGCCGCGCCCGCGGCCGCGCCTGCGGCGCGCGCTGGCGGATGATCTAGCCTGTGCGCAGGTGGCGATGGCCGACGCGGTAGTGCACCTGTCCTCGGTGGCGGGCAGCCCTCTCCTTGATTTGGAGGGCACGCGCCTGGGGCGCGTGCAGGATGTGATCGCGCGCTTGGATCAGGGCGCGCGCCTGCCGCTCGTGTCCGGTCTGAAGGCACGGATCGGCGGGCGCGAACTGTTCGTGTCCGCCAATCGCATCGAGCATCTCGAGCCCGCGGCGGCGCGCACGTCTACGACCAAGCTGAACCTCGCGCACTTCGAGCGCCGCCCCGGCGAGGTGCTCCTGCGCGAGGACGTGCTCGACCACAGCCTGATCAACGTGACGACCGCACGCCTGGTCGTGGCGCGCGACGTGGTGCTCACGTGCGAGGGCGGCGTGTGGCGCGTCGCGGGCATCGACCCGAGCCTCGCGGCACGCTGGCGGCGGCTGCTGCCGAGGCGCCTGCGCGGCGAGCGCCCGCCGAGCGCGCAGTTCGTCGAGTGGTCGGAACTCGAGCCGTTCGTGGGGCACGTGCCGACGTCGAGGCTGCGCCTCGCGCGCGGGCGCCTGTCGCGCCTTCACCCCGCGCAGATCGCGGACCTCGTGGAGGCGGCGTCGCACGACGAGGGCGAGGAGATCATGGAGGCGGTCGCGCAGGACAAGGAGCTCGAGGCGGACATCTACGAGGAGCTCGACGAGGAGCACCAGCTCGAGTTCCTGCGCGCGCGTTCCGACGCGGAGGTCGCGGGCGTGCTCTCGCGCATGGAGAGCGACGACGCGGCCGATCTGTTGATGGAGCTCGACCAAGAGCGGCGCCTGCCGGTGCTCGAACTGCTGCCCGCCAGCAAGCGCCTGAAGGTGAAGCGCCTGCTGGGGTACAACCCGCAGACGGCGGGCGGTCTCATGAACCCGGACTTCCTTTCCGCACCCGAGCGCTCGACGGTCGAGCAGGCGATCGAGCTGGTTCGGCGCAGCGACATCGACGTCGAGCGGCTGCCGACGATCGCGGTGGTCGACGGCGACGGTCGCCTCGTGGGTCCGTTGTCGGTCGTCACGCTCCTCAAGGCCGCGCGGCACGAGGCGATCGGCGCGCTGATCGACGGCGGCGAGCCGGCGGTCTCCGCGGACACCGACCTGCCGGAGATCGCGCGGCTGATGACCGACTACAACCTGATGACGCTGCCGGTGGTCGACGGCGAGGGCAAGCCGATCGGATTGCTCGTGGTCGACGACGTGCTCGAGCTGATGCTGCCGGCCGACTGGCGGCGGCGCTTCGGGCTCGCGCGCGAGTGACCGGGTCCAGGCGCCGATGCTAAGGTGACCGTGCCGCCGGGAGCCGGCGGCTTACACGGTTCAAGCGATGGACGAACAGGCAAAACATCAAGATTCAGAGCTGCCGCGAAGTAGTTGGGCCGCGGTTGCCGCGCCGGGCGTCCCCTCGCGTGCCGGAAGCTGATCTAGCCGGCTGAGGGCCTCCACCGGCGGCCGCGGCGGACCGATTACGGATCGGCCAGCCCGCCGAAAGGAGGTCGAGATTTCCAGCAACCCGCCCACGCGGTCGCCAGAGCGGACGCCGGGCGTGCGCGCGCGCGCCGTGCTCGACTCCGCGCACTCCGGCGACATTCGCGGCGCCTTCGGCACGATCGGCCAGCACGAGGAGGGTCGCCGCGGCCTGCGCTCGCGCGCGCTCGCGCTGCTCGCGATCATCGGCCCCGGGCTGATCGTGATGGTCGGCGACAACGACGCGGGCGGCGTCGCGACGTACTCGCAGGCGGGCCAGAACTACGGCACGAGTCTGCTGTGGGTGCTGCTCCTGCTCGTGCCGGTGCTGATCGTCAACCAGGAGATGGTCGTGCGCCTCGGCGCGGTCACCGGCGTCGGGCTGGCGCGGCTGATCAGCGAGCGCTTCGGGCGCTTCTGGGGCTGGTTCTCGGTCGGCGACCTGTTCGTGCTGAACTTCCTCACTATCGTCACCGAGTTCATCGGCGTGCGGCTCTCGCTGGGATATCTCGGCGTCTCGGAGTACATCGCCGTTCCGCTCGCCGCGGTGGGCCTGATCGCGATCACGGCCGGCGGCAGCTTTCGCTTCTGGGAGCGCTCGATGTTCGTGTTCGTGTTCGCGAACCTGCTTCTGGTTCCGCTGTTCTTCCTCGCGCACCCACACGCGGGGACGATCGCCCACGACTTCTTCGTGCCGGGGATCCGCGGCGGCGCGAACTCGACGTCGGTGCTGCTCGTGATCGCGATCGTCGGCACGACGGTCGCGCCGTGGCAGCTGTTCTTCCAGCAGTCGAACGTGATCGACAAGCGCATCACGCCGCGGTGGATCAACTACGAGCGCGTGGACACGTTGATCGGCGCGCTCGTCGTTGTGGTGGGAGCGGCGGCGTTGATCTGCGTGTCGGCCTTCGCGTTTGTTCACACGCGCTACTTCGGCCACTTCGCCGACGCCGGCGCGACGTCCTCGGGCCTCGATGCGACGCTCTCCTCGACGGCGGGTGCGTTCTTCGCGATCGTGCTGCTGAACGCGTCGCTGATCGGCGCGGGCGCGCTGACGCTGTCGACGAGTTACGCGTTCGGCGACGTCTTCGGCACGCGCGCGTCGCTGCACCGCAGCTTCCGCGAGGCGAGGTCCTTCTACGGGATGTTCTCCGCGATGATCGCGGGCGCGGTGGCGATCGTGCTGATCCCGGGAGCGCCGCTCGGGGTGATCACCGAGGCCGTCCAGGCGCTCGCGGGGGTGCTGCTGCCGTCGGCGATCGTGTTCCTGCTGTTGCTCTGCAACGAACGCGAGGTGCTCGGGCCGTGGCGCAACCGCGCGTGGCTCAACGCGCTCGCGAGTGTGATCATCGCGGTGCTCGTGCTGCTGTCGCTGATCCTGATGACGACGACGGTGTTCCCGAGCGTGGACGTCACGCGCCTTGCTCTGATCGGCGGCGTGGTGCTCGCGGCGGGCCTCGTGGTCCTCGCCACGGCGGCAGCGACGCGCCGCCGCCGGGAGCCCGGCGTGCCGGTGCCCGAAGAGGACGCGATTCCCCGCGAGCAGTGGACGATGCCGCCGCTCGCGCTGCTCGGGCGCCCGCAGTGGTCGACGGCGCGCAAGGTGACGATGCTGGCGATGCAGGCGTACCTGTTCGTCGCGGTCGTGCTGCTCGTCGTCAAGGCCGTGCAACTCGCCGGGGGTTAGCCGCCAGGGCGCGTTCTCGGCTCGGCATGGCGCGAGAGACGCCTGCGTGTAGGCTCGTGCGACGTGGCGGCGGCTCCTCGGATCGCAGTGGTCGGTTCGGCGAACATCGACCTCGTGGCGAGATGCGAGCGGCTGCCGCGCGCCGGAGAGACGGTCAGCGACGCGCTGCTCGAGCGTTTCCCCGGCGGCAAGGGCGCGAACCAGGCGATCGCCGCTGCCCGCCTCGGCGCGAGCGTGCGCTTCATCGGGCGTATCGGCGCGGACGACCTCGTGCTGCGCTCGCTCGAACGCGACGGCGTCGACACGAGCGGCGTCGTGCGCGACGAGGGGGAGGGCGGTGTCGCGCTCGTGCTCGTGGGGGCCGGCGGTGGGAACATGATCGTCGTGGCACCCGGCGCGAATGCGCGCGTGACGGCCGACGACGTCGACGTGGGCGAGGTCGACGCGGTGATGTGCCAGCTCGAGGTCCCCGCGGCGGCGGTGCGCGCGGCGGCCGCACGCGCTCCGTTCTTCTGCCTGAACGCCGCGCCCGCGCGCGGGCCCATCGAGCTGGAGCCCGACCTACTCGTGGTCAACC
>DATBCA010000104.1:0-5990 GCA_036270715.1 Solirubrobacteraceae bacterium | reverse complement strand
CTTTCGCGACGACGCAGTTTCGGCAGCGCTGACCGCCGCCAGCGCGCCGTTCTTTACGTCGGACTTCGAATGCGTATTCGTCCGAGACGATGTCGGACGCGCTGCTTACTTGCTACTCGACGGGCTCAGGACCGCATGGCTGGACTGGCTCCTGCCGTGGGAGAGCTACAACGCCGAGATCGAGGATGTGATCGACGCAGGGAAGGGTCGGGTGCTCGTGCTCACGCGCACGCGCGATTACGCCCGCCCCAGATATCGAGCCCGCCCGGCACGGGGGAGAGCCGGACGGGCTCGCGCTCTGCGATGCCTTGGAGGAGGACGAATCCCCTGTGGCCGCATAATCGTAGCGCTATCGCGCGAGGTCGTTTTTGGTATGTCGACGCTCGACGTGCGGTGCCGGGATCGCTGAGCGGACGGAGTCCGCTCGGCCTGGGATCGCCAAGCGGACTCCTGCGTCTGGAGGATGCCTGAGGCGACCACATAAGGAGGACGGCCTTCCTGAGGCCGTTCTCTGATACCCGCTCGCGCCGGCGCCAAACACCACTCCCGCCCGCTCGGCAGGCTCGCGTAGCGACCCCCCGGCCGGTATGCTTTTGAGGCCGGGAAGCATCCTCCTCGGCATCCTCCAAAGGAGAGTCCGCCCGGTCGGTGGACCACCCGGGCGGACTCGCTTTGCGTACCGTCGTGGCTCGCGAAGCTCAGCTCAATGCTGCTCGCCCTGCGACGCCACCACCGCGGGCACTGCGAAGTAATGGCCCGCCTCGAGGTCCTCGATCAGGCCCGGCCGCGTCGGCTTCCATCCGAGCATCTCGCGCGTGATAACGCTCGACGCCGCCATGTCGAGCGAGAAGAACGCGCCCAGGAAGCCGAAGTGCCCGTCCGCCTCCTCGCGAGAGATCGACACCACCGGCACGCCGAGGTGCCGGCCGATCACCTCAGCGATCGCGCGCGTGGGCACGCCCTCGTCGGCCACGCCGTGCAGCGCCGAGCCCGCCGGTGCCGCCTCGAGCGCAAGCCGGAAGAGGTTCGCCGCATCCAGCCGGTGCACCGCCGGCCAGCGGTTCGAGCCGTCGCCGATGTACGCCGAGACGCCCTCCCCGCGTGCGATCGCGATCAGCATCGGCACGAAGCCGTGGTCGCCCTCGCCGTGAACGGACGGCGACAGCCGCACGACGGATGAGCGCACACCGCGCTCGGCGAGCGCCAGCGCGCGACGTTCGGCGGGGTCGCGGTGGGAGCCGGCCGCACTCGCGACCGGCTCGTCCCGCTCGGTGGCCGCGCGGCCCGGTCCGCCCGCCGCGATCACCAGCGGTCGGCCGGAGCCCTCGAGCGCCGCGCCGAACGTTTCGACCGCGCGCAGGTCGACCCGTCCCGCGTCCTGCATTCGCGAGAAGTCGTGGATGAACGCCGTGTGGATCACGCCGTCGGACGCAGCTGCCGCGGCACGCAGGCCATCGAGGTCCTCGAGCTCGCCGCGATGAACCTCCGCGCCCGCCGCCGCGATCGCCGCCGCCGACGCGTCTGAGCGCGCGAGCCCCACGACCTCGTGGCCCGCGCCCGTGAGCTCGGGCACGATCGCCGAGCCGATGAAACCGGATGCGCCCGTGAGAAAGACGCGCATGAGAAGCACCTCCGTATCGAGGGTCCGCTCGGCGGGAGCCCCGCGGCGCGGCGGACCGATGTCGGTTACTGACGTCACTCTAGCAGAGGATGTCAGTTGCTGTCATCACTATGATGACATCATGACCAGGTGGCAGCCCGACGCGCGCGGCAGGCTCGCGCAGGCCGCGATCGAGCTGTACGCCGAGCACGGCTTCGAGCAGACGACCGTCGCCGAGATCGCCGAGCGCGCCGGGCTCACAGAGCGAACGTTCTTCCGGCACTTCGCCGACAAGCGCGACGTTCTCTTCGGTGGCTCCCGCGAGCTGCACGAGCTGATGGTGGATGCGGTCGTCAGGGCGCCCGACTCCGCCGCGCCGCTCGACGCCGTTCGCGCGCCAGCGCCAGCGCATCATCGCCGCGAGCCCCGAGCTGAGGGAACGCGAGGTCATGAAGCTCGCCTCGCTCGCCGCCGCGCTCACCGACGCGCTGCGCGAGCGCGGCGTCGAGGAGCCCACCGCGAGCCTCGCCGCCGAGGTGGGCGTCGCGGTGTTCAGGATCGCCTTCGAACGCTTCCTCGCCCCCGGTCGTCAGCTGGAGCTGCCCGCCCTCATGAGCGAGACGCTCGACCAGCTCGCAGCCGTCGCCGCGCCCAAGCGCGGGCGACGCGTCGCCGCCGCTCGGCGCTGAGCCATCGCGCGCTCACTCGAGCGACGAGTTCCGGTTCCACTCCACCCACGCCGTGCCCGCACGCCCGTCGCGCGCGCGCACGCGGCACATCGCGCGCGGGAACTGCGAGATGCGCCCATCCGGCGCCGTCAGCAGCAGCGGCCCGAACGCGATCGGCTCGACGTCCAGCTCCAGGTCTCCGTAGGTGATGCTCGCGCGCGAGATCAGGCCGTTCGGCGCGACGTCCTCGCTCGCGCTCACCGTCTCGAGCTCGAGCACGCCGCTCTGCGGCGCCTGTACGTAGCCCACGCCGAGCCGCGGCGCTCCCGGGAGGCGGAACTCCACGCCGTGCACGCTCGTCCCGTCATCGAGCCGCCCCGCAGACCACATCCACTCCGCCGACCACCAGTCGCGCGCGCCCCACGAGTGATCGCGCTGTCCCGCGCCGCGCAGCGTCAGCACTTCGTCACCGATGCGCACCTCGCCCGCCACGTCGCACGGGATCTCGTAGCGCGTCGCCACCCGGTACGCGTACGGCTCGCCGTGTGTCGTCCACTCCAGGTCGAACCCCACGTCGACCTCCTCGCCCGCTTCGCCGCGCAGGAGCGCCGACGCGTCCGCGTGCGCCTCGCCGCGCGCCTGCAGGCGAACCGCGAAGCGCTCCAGCGGCGAGAGGCACGCGTGCGTCAGCAGCAAGCCGTCACGTTCGACCGTCAGGTCGTCTCCCTCCGGCAACGGCGCCTCGAAGTCGATCGCCGCGACGCTCGCTCGATCGCTTCCGCACACGAACGCCGTCACCCACGCCACGCCCATGTTCGGGTACAGGCCCAGGCGCGTGTACACGCCCAGCGCCCCGTCGGCGGACACCGCGTCGAAGTACCAGCTCTCGTTCCACAGCTGCTCCGAGCCCGGCGTATGGCGCGCCTCATCCGCCGGGTCCGGGCGCAGCGGGGCGGGCCGTCCCGTGCCCGCGCGCGGAAGCAGCGCGATCGCGTCGAGGTCGACCACCTGCTGCGCGTAGCGCGCGAGGCTCACCAGGAACATCTCGTCGCCGCGCTCCGTGCGCTCGACCAGCATCGCCGGCGCGACGGTCATCACGATCCCCAGGAAGCTCGCCCGGCGGTAGCCCTCCCAGCACTCCTCCCAATCGAAGCCGCGCACGCCCTCCGCCGCGAGCGCCTCGTGGTACTCGCGCACCAGCCGCAGCTCGTGCGCGCGCCGGTCCTCCGTCGCGAGCGAGCCGCCGAGGAAGTACGCCGCGTCCGTCATCACCGCGCCCCAGCTCACCGTCTGCCAGTCGACTGCCACCAGCCTTCGCCCGTTTGCGCTCGCCGCGTCGGATCGCGCGCCCCCGTCCGCGGACGTCGCCGCGCGCGCGTCCGTCCCGAAGAGCAGGTTGTCGAGGCGGTAGTCGCCGTGCACGAGGCCCATCGGCGGCCGGCGGTCGGCCATCCAGCCGTCCGCGCTCGCCATGAACCGACGGCAGACCTCGACGTGCTCCGGCGCCACGCGCTCGCCGTAGCGCTCGAGGAAGCCCGCGAACAGCTGCTCCAGGAGCGCCTGGTTGAGCGGCGACTGCTGGTTCAGCCACGGTGTCGCGCCGAGCTGGGGGTCGGCGAACACAGGCGCGTGAAGGCGCGCGAGCTGGCGCACCGCGACGCTCGCGTCGGCCACCGTGCAGCCGACGATCTGGTCGCCCTGGATCGCGTCCGTCACGTCCTCCAGCACGATCGTGAACCACCCCTCGACCGGATCGATCATCGCGGCGTGGCAATGCGCGAGCGGGCCTCCGATGCGTGGCGCGAGCTCCTCGTAGAAGCGCACCTCGCGCTCGTACACCCCCAGCCCCACGCCCGTCGAGCGGCTCGCCTCGTCCTCCGACGCCGTCTTGATCACCACGCTTGCGGGGTGTGTGCGCGCGTCCGCTGTGCCCGCGTAGGAGATGCGCACGCGACGGCTCTCGCTCATCTGACCAGTGCCGATCCGCTCGACCTCGATCCGCTCGATCGCGCCGCTCCCCAGCACCGCGCTGAGCCACGCGGGCGTCAGCTCCTGCGGGCTGCGAAGCACCCCCGGCTCTGCCTCCATGGCGGTATCTCATCACGTCGGCTGCGCGCGCGTGCGTGTGCGCGTACGCGCGTGGCATGCGCTCGCGGTAGTCCCTTCGAGCTAGCGCCAGCGCCAGTTGCGCAGCAGCCGGACGAACGCCGATTCTCCCTGCGCGATGTGCGCGGGCTCCGTGTCGAGCTCGATGAAGTAGATCCTGTCCCCGCGACGAGCTACGACGTCGACCTGAACGTTCCCGCGACCGCCGAAAACGTATTCGTAGGACTCTTCCGCCGCGCTCGCGCCCGCGAGCGTGAGGAAGCGCGCCGGGCTCGACAGCTCGACCCACTGCGCGCCGCCGGGCGTGCGCACGACGGCCGACATCAGCGCGATCGCCGCCTGCGCCTGCCTCGCTGCGCGAGTCCCCGTCAAATTCGCCGCCGGCTGGGCCGGCGCTCGCCCCGCGCGCCGCTCGATCGTCGTCGCGGGACCTTCGCTGACCGTGATCCCGACCGCGCCCGGAAGCGGTATCCCGACAGCGTCGAGCCGCGCGCCCCTCGAGCTGAGCGCCAACGTCTCGAAGCCGCCCGCACCCGTGCGTGTGTGGACCGTCCAGCGCGCGTCGATCGCGCTCGTGAACGACGTGCCGCCCACCCGCCGCTCGCGCTGACGCCCACTCGTCGAGGCCACGCCCGACGCCAGCAACACCGCAACGCCCGCCACGATCATGGTCGCCGCTATTGCTGCCCATCTCCCCGGCGCGCGTCCTTGCGCGGTCAGAGCTGGCCCCCTTCTTTCGCCTACACGCTCATCCGCCGAAAAATCGTCAGCGAATCTAGCAGGGACGCGCGCCCCCGCGAACGTTCAGCGCGCGCTGTCCGCCGCGATCTCGAGCTGATCATCGCCCCAGAAGAGGCGGCCGCCTAGCCTCAGCGTCGGGACGCCGATCACGCCCACCGCGTGCGCCTCCTCCGTGTTCGCGCGAAGGCGCTCCTTGACCTCCTGCGCCGCCATACGCTCGCGCATGCGCTCACCGTCGAGCCCGACCTCCCGCGCGACGTCGAGCACCGCCTCGTCGTCGCTCAGGTCGATACCGCGAGCGAACGCCGCCCGCAGCGCCGCCCTCGCGAAACCATCGAGCGCCCCTTCCTCTGCGGCGACCACACACGCGCGATTCGCGTGCAGGTAGTTGCCCGGCCATCGCTGCGGCCAGCGCACCGGCGGCAGACCGTACGCGCTGGCCCGCCCGGCCACCTCCGCCATCCCCAGCTCGCGTCGGGGCCCAACGCCCCACGATGAGCGCCCGGTCAGCTTGAACAGCGCGCCCAGCGCGATCGGCTTGAGCGTGACGTCGCCGAGCTCGAAGCGCTCCAGGCGCTCGAGCGCCAAGTACGCGTACGGCGAGCCCAGGTCGAAGTACAGGGTCGCGTCCATCCCTGCGATTGTCGCTCACGCGTGCGTTCCGGAACTCGTCGTCGTGAGCGTGAGTGCAAGCGGCGGTAGGTGTGAACGCAAAACGGGGTGCTGCGCGCGCGCACGCGCACGCGCACGCGCACGCGGCACTCCCGTTCGGGACCACCTGCGCGACCTGGGACCACCTGCGCGACCTGGGACCACCTCCGCGACACGCCGCGCTAACCGAGCCGGTAGCTGACGAGCGCCTCGGCGATCGCCGT
>DATBCA010000103.1:0-13146 GCA_036270715.1 Solirubrobacteraceae bacterium | reverse complement strand
CGACTCGGGGCTCGACCCCGTACGCACGGCGCTGCTGTGCGACCTGATCCAGGAGATGCACTCGATCTACAGCGGCACCTACCTGGTCGTCACGCACAACATCGCCTCGGCGCGGGAGATCGGCGAGTACATCGCGCTGCTTTGGCGCGGGCGGATCGTGGAGGCGGGCGACGCCGAGCGGATGTTCTCCTCCGACAATCCGTTCGTGCGCCAGTTCCTCTCGGGGTCCGCCGAGGGGCCGCTGACGATGGACTGACGGCCACGCGCCCGCGCGGCCGCGACGTGTGGCGCCCGAGATCGCGCCGCTTGTGCTGCGCGCGAGACGGCGCAGCGAGGCAAGAAGCACACCGGGCGCGCCTCTAGCTCGAAGTCGTCGATCGCTCGAGAGAGCGCGTCTGTAGCACGCCGATCGCGAGCTTCCAGGCGATTGCCGCCGCGACGAGCGCCGCTCCGGGAAGCGAGAACCCGCGGTCGAGCGCGAGCCATATGGCGCCGGCCGCCCCCATCGCCGCGTTGCCGACGGCGAGCTCCAGCAGGACGCGTCGCCGAGCGTTGATGAAGTAAGCGAGTTGACTGGCGCTTGCGATCAGAAAGGCGATCCCGGACCAGAGGATCACGGTTCGCGCGACAGGGATATCGCCTCCCGTAAGGAACCCGGCAGTCGCGCCGGCCAGGAGCATCGATCCGAAGACCGCCTCGAAGCCCGCGTCGGCTTTGAACAGAGACCGCGTATGTGCGAGTGCGCCTATGACCTTCTCCTCGCTGGCATCGAACGTGGACATCGTCGACGAAGTGTTCCGCCGTTCGGTCACGTTGTCGATTACCTCGAGGTAATCGCGCGAAAGCGCGGGGGACTTAGAGTTGCCGGGAGATGGCCACGCACGCTCCCGACGCCCCGATCGGTGTCCTCCTACGAGAGTGGCGCGAGCGGCGCCGGCGCACCCAGCTCGACCTCGCGCTCGACGCCGGCGTCTCCGCCCGCCACCTGAGCTTCGTCGAGACCGGACGCTCGCGGCCCGGCGCCGAGGTGATCCTCCGAATCGCCGAGCACCTCGAGCTGCCCCTACGAGAGCGCAACCGCCTGCTGCTGGCGGCCGGTTACGCCCCCGCGTTTCCCGACCGCTCACTGGAGGCTCCCGAGATGAGGCCGACCAAGCTAGCGCTCGAGCACATCCTCGCCCAGCACGAGCCCTACCCCGCGATGGTCATCGACCGCCGCTGGGACCTCGTGTCCGCCAACCAGGCCGCCTCCGTGCTCGCCGACATGGTCGATCCGCGATTGCTGATCGCCCCTGTCAACGTGATGCGCGCGGGGCTTCACCCGGATGGCCTGTCTCGCTGGATCGTGAACCTGGGCGAGGTTCGCTCGTATTTCACCTCCTTGCTGCGCCATCAGATCGACGCCACAGCCGACCCGGAGCTCATCGCGCTGCTGGACGAGATCGATGGCTATCCGTCTCCCGAACGGGATGCTCGCGCCGAACGAGACGATGGATCGGCCTCCGGGACGATCAGGATGCGCGCCCCTGACGGCAACGAGTACTCCTTCTTCGGCCTGTTCGCGACCTTCAACGCCCCCTTCGACGTGGCGAGCTCGGAGCTTGCGATAGAGCTCGCCTACCCCGCCGATCCATTCACCGCGCAAGCGCTTCGCGAGCTCGCGAGCGCTCGTCGCTGACGGCCCCGGGTCGTCGCGTCGTGGACCGCGTGGAAGGTACGCTTCTTGACGCGCATGCGAACATATGTTCGTATGGTCGTATGCGTCCACTTCCCGCGCTTCGAGCTCGTCCTCGCCGCTGGCGGGCCGGAGGCGCTCGCGGGCCGCGCGCTCGCGCTGGCGCCGGCGGTGGGATCCGAACAGCGCGTCGGGGAGGTCTCGGGGGCAGCCGAGGCGAGCGGCGTGGCCAAGGGCATGGCCCTCGGCGAGGCGCTCGCGCGCTGTCCGGAGCTGGTGCTGCTGACTCCCGACCCGATGGCCGCCGCGCAGGCGTGGGAGTCGACGCTGAGCGCGTTGGAGTCGATCGGCGCTGCGGTGCAGGACGCGCGGCCGGGGCTCGCATACTTCGACGCGAGCGAGCTGCGCGCGCTCAACGGCAGCGACGCCGCCACGCTCGCCGCCGCCGGCAGGGCCTGCCGGCAGACCTTCGCTTCCTCGGCGGCCGCCGGCCGAGCTTCGGTCGGCCGATCGAAGATCGGCCCACCCCGCATGGGCGGGGGGCCGACGCGCTTCTGCGCGCTCGCGGCGGCTCTCGCCGCGCGCTCGCGCCGCCCGTTCGTGCTCGACGGCCGCGACGCCCCGCGCTGGCTTGCGGGGCAGCCGGTCGAGCTGCTCGGCTACCGCGCGCGCACCGAGGCGCTGGTCGAGCCGCTGCAGCGCCTCGGGGTGCGAACGCTCGGCGTGCTCGCGCGGCTGGGGCGCGCGGCGCTCGCCGACCGCTTCGGCGCGGCGGGCGTGGAGGCCCACCGCCTGGCCTGCGGAGAGGACGACCCGCTCACTCCGCGCCGCGTGCAGGAGCGCCTGCTGGAGACGCTGGAGGTGGGCGATGCGAGCTCGGGCATGGCGCTCGAGCGCGTGCTCGGGGTGCTCATCGATCGCCTGCTCGCGCGCGGCGAGCGGCGCGCGCGGACGCTGCGCTCGCTGGAGCTGTACGCGCGCCTGGTCTCGGGCGGCGGCTGGCGCGAGCGCGTCGTCCTGCGCGAGGCGCTCAGCGATCCCGAGCGCATCCGACTGGCGCTCCTGCCGCGCCTGCACCTGCTGCCAGCTCCCGCCGCGATGCTGGGTCTCGCGGTCGAGCTCTTCGGACCCCCCGCCGGCGAGCAGCGTTCGCTCTTCGAACGCGAGCGCGCGGGCGCTTGTACCTCGTCGGGCGAGGCCCTGCTGCGCGAGGCGCTCGCCCAGGTGCGCGCCGCCGCGGGTGAGGATGCGGCGCTGCGGGTCGTGTGCATCGATCTGGACTCGCGCGTGCCAGAGCGGCGGGTGGTGCTGGCGCCGATCGCGGGCTAGGGCCTAAATGCCGAACTCCACCAGCATTCCCCTGCATCTGCCGCGCCCCGCGCGCGTGCGCACCGCGACCGCCGATCATAGATCGGCCAGCAGATCGGCCAGCGGCGCCCCCGTCGAGGTGGACGGGCGCCAGGTCGCGCAGGTCCGGGAGTCGTGGCTGGTAGAGGATCGCTGGTGGACGGAGCGGCCGCTGCGGCGCCGCTACTGGGAGGTCGTCACCGGATGCGGGCGCAACATCGTCGTCTTCCGCGACCTCGAACCCGCGGGCCGCTGGTTCGTCCAGCGATGACACCCGTGCCGCAGTCGCCGCAGTATGTCGAGCTCCACTGCCACTCGGCGTACTCGTTCCTCGACGGCGTTTCGCTGCCGGACGAGCTCGCCGCGCGCGCGGCAGAGCTCGGCCACGTCGCGCTGGCATTGACCGACCACAACTCGGTGTCGGGGTCGATGGAGATGGCCCAGGCGGCGCAGGAGTGCGGCGTGAAGGCGATCCACGGCGCGGAGATCGACCTCGCGGGCGACCGATCGGAGATCGGCCAGCACATCACGCTGCTCGTGCGCGACGAGCGCGGCTGGGCGAACCTCTGCCGGATCATCACGCTCGCCCACGCGCATACGCGCGATGGGCCAGCGCGGCGCGACGCCGGCGAACCCTCGGTGGCGCTCGAGCAGGTGCTGGAGCGCGCCGGCGGCCTCGTCTGCCTGACCGGGTGCGCGGGCCGTTCTGTGGTGATCGATCGCTCCGCGCGGCGCTCGCCTTCGGCGGGAGCTGGCCGATCTGCTGACCGATCTGCTGGCCGATTTCCGATCGGCGGCGGCGGCGGCGGCGCCGTGGACGAGGCGGTCGCGCGCAGGCTGCTCGAGGCGTTCGGGAGCGAGAGCCTGCGCGTCGAGCTCCAGCGTCCCTATGCCCGCCACGACCGCGCGCGCAACCGCGCGCTGAGCGCGCTCGCGCGACGCCTGCAGGTGGCGTGCGTGGCGACGGGCAACGTGCACGCACACGCCCCCTGCAGGGCCGAGCTGCAGGACGCGTTCGTGGCGCTGCGCGAGCATTCGACGCTCGACGCCTCCGAGCCGCTGCGCCGCGGCAACCACAGCCACGTCCTGAGCACGCCGGCGGCGATGGCGAGCCGCTTCGCCGATCATCCCGAGGCGGTCGCGGAGACGCTCGTGCTCGCCGAGCAGCTCGCGTTCGATCTGACGAAGGACCTCGGCTATCGCTATCCCGGCGCCGAGGACCGGCGCGCCGGAAGGCGGCTGTCGGAGCTGTGTGCGGCTCGCCTGGAGGATCGATTTCGCTCGAGCTCCGGGCGCGCACGCGCGCTGGCCCGCCTCGAGGAGGAGCTCGCGGTGATCCGAAAGCTCGGGCTCGCAGGGTTCTTCCTGCTCCACCACGACATGCTCGAGCTCGCGCGCGAGGTTGCGGTGGAGGTGCGCGGGCGGGAGTCGGTGCGCGGCCTGCTCGCGCCCGGCCGCGGCCGCGGATCGTCGGTGTCCTCGCTCGTGTGCTACCTGATCGGGCTCTCGCACATCGACCCGATCGCCAACGAGCTGGCGCTCGGGCGCTTCCTGCACGAGGACCTGCGCGGCCTGCCGGACATCGACCTCGATTTTCCGCGCGACGTCCGCGAGGTTCTGATACCGCGCGTGCACGACCGCTACGGGCGCGACTGCGCGGCACTCGTCGCGGCGTTTCCCACCTTCCGCGCGCGCGGGGCGATCCGCGAGCTGGGAAAGGTCCTGGGGCTGCCCGCGGCATCGCTCGAGCGACTCGCGCGCGGAGCGGAGATTCATTACGCGCCGGACCGCGGCCATGACGCGCCCGAACACGGGCCGATCTCCGATCGCTCCGTTCTCGACGGCGGCGCTCCCGAGGCCGAGGCGGCGGTCGCGCCGACCTCGTCTCCGCGCTGGCGCTGGCTCGAGCGCCTCGTCGGCGAGGCCTATGGCCTGCCTCGCCACCTCTCCCAGCACCCGGGGGGCATGATCGTCGCGACGCGGCCGCTGATCGACTGCTGCCCGGTCGTGCCCGCGGCGATGGAGGGCAGGCAGATGGTCCAGTGGGACAAGGACTCCTGCGCCGACGCGGGCTTCTTGAAGATCGACCTGCTCGGCCTGGGGATGCTCTCGGCGGTCGAGCGGTGCGTGGAGGAAATCGCGCGCGTGCGCGGCGAGCGGATCGACCTCTCGCGGATCCCGTACGACGATCCGGACACGTTTGCGGCGATACGCACCGCGGACACCGTCGGCGTGTTCCAGATCGAGAGCCGCGCGCAGATGCAGTCGCTGCGCCGCACGCAGCCCGCGAACCTCTCAGACCTCACCGTCCAGGTCGCGATCATCCGCCCGGGTCCGATCCAGGGGGGGGCGGTGAATCCCTACATCGAGCGCCGGCGGCGCCTGCGCGAAGACCCGGGGTTCGAGATTCCCTATGATCATCCGGCGCTCGAAGGCGTGCTCGCGGACACGCTCGGAACGATCATCTTCCAGGACCAGGTGATGGAAGTCGCGGAAGTGTTCGCGGGCTTCGGCGCGGGCGAGGCCGATGGCCTGCGCCGGGCGATGAGCCGCAAGCGCTCAGCCGAGATGCTCGCGCGCCACCGCGAGCGCTTCATCGAGGGTGCGCAACGGCACGTGGGCGCCGACGCGCGTACCGCGGAACGCGTGTGGCAGATGGTCGAGGGCTTCGCCGGCTTCGGCTTTCCCAAGGCGCACAGCGCGGCGTTCGGCCTGCTCGCCTACCAGTCGACGTGGCTCCGCGTGCACTACGGGCCAGAGCTCCTGTGCGCGCTGCTGAACGAGCAGCCGATGGGCTTCTACGCACCCGACAGCCTCGTGCACGAGGCCGCGCATCGCGGGATCGAGGTGCTCCCGCTGGACGTGAACGCCTCCCAGGTGCAGTGCGCCGTGCAGGGCTCCGCCGTGCGCCTCGGGCTCGGCTACATCAAGGGCGCGGCGAGCGCGGAGGTGCAGGCGCTCGTCGCCGAGCGCGAGCGGGGAGGGCCCTTCACCAGCCTCGCCGACCTCGCCTCGCGCAGCGGCGCGGCCCGCGGCGCGCTCGAGCAGCTCGCGTGGTCGGGCGCGTGTTGGCCGATCTGCTGGCCGATCTCCGATCGGCGGTCGATCTGCCGGCCGATCTCCGATCGGCGGTCGCCAGCCGGCGAGGACGGCAGGCGCGCGGCGCTGTGGCAGCTCGGCATCGCGGTGCCCGCGGCGACCGCGGGCGAGGGCACGCAGCTCTCGCTCCCCCTCGGCCTCGGCCGCGCGCCGCGCCTCCCCAAGCTCGGTCGCTGGCAGCGACTGATCGCCGACTACGCCACGAGCGGGGTGACCGTCTCCGATCACGCGATCGCGATCCTGCGCCCGCGCCTGCGCGTGCCCGGGCGCGACGCGGTCTCGCTCGCGACGAGCGCCCAGCTGCCGCGCCTGCCGAGTGGCTGCGCCGTCGCGGTCGCCGGGCTGGTGATCGCCCGCCAGCGGCCGGGGACGGCGAAGGGGACGATGTTCCTGCTGTTCGAGGACGAGTGGGGCACGGTGAACCTGATCGTGTCCGCCGTCGTGTACGAGCGCCACCGCCACCTCGCGCGCGCCGAGCCGCTGCTGCTCGCGCGCGGGCGCCTCGAGCGCGCCGAAGGGGTGATCAACGTGATCGTGCGCGAGCTCGCGCCGCTCGAACGCTACCTCGCGCCCGACGCCGACGGTCCGCTCGACGCGTCGGCGCAGGCGAGCGTGCACCCGCTGCGCCCGCCCGCGGGCGCGGAGACCGCCGCCGAGGCGCCCGCCGAGAGCGACGCCGCGACCGCCGACAGCAACGCAGCGGAAGTCGGCTCGAGCATGCGCGCGGTCGCGCCGCCGGTGACGAGCTTCGCGATGGGCCGGCGGCGCTAGCCGCGGGTGCAGGCACCGGGAGCGCAGCGCGCAGCGCGCGATAGATTGGCGCGCAAAGGTTCGGGAAAGGAGCTCGCATGCGCGCGGTCGTGATCGACGAAACCGGCGGTCCGGAGGTTCTGCAGCTGCGAGACGTCGAGCGCGGCGTGCCGGGCGACGGCGAGGTGCTGATCGAGGTTCACGCCGCGTCGGTGAACCCAATGGACTGGAAGCGCCGGCAGGGCACCGCGCAGGTGACGCTGCCCGCGGTGCTCGGCAGCGATGTGTCGGGGACGATCGTCGAATCGCGAGCGGAGGGCTTCGCAGAGGGCGACGACGTGTTCGGGTTCGCCGCGAGCGGCGCCTATGCCGAGTTCGCGGTCACGCGCGGGGCGATAATCGCGCACAAGCCCGAGGCGCTCACGCACGCGCAGGCGGCAGCGCTGCCCGTCGCGGGCCTAACCGCGTGGCAGGCACTGTTCGACCGCGCGCAGCTCGCGCGCGGCCAGGCGGCGGTGATCGCGGGCGCGGCGGGCGGCGTGGGGCACCTCGCGGTGCAGCTCGCCAAGCACGCGGGCGCGGTCGTCACGGGCATCGGCTCGGCGAACAACCGCGACTTCGTGCTCGGCCTCGGCGCCGATCGCTACGTCGACTACACGCGCGAAGCGCCCGCCGACGCGGTCACCGACGCCGACGTGGCCTTCGACGCGGTCGGCGGCGAAGTGACCGCGACGCTGCTCGAGACGGTGCGCGAGGGCGGCATCCTCGTGACGATCGCCAACGCGCCGCCCGAGCAGCAGGCGCAGGAGCGGGGCGCGCGCGCGGAGCTGCTCGTGATGAGCGCCAACGCCGAGCAGCTCGCCGCGCTCGCCGATCTGCTCGCCGGAGGCGAGATCCGCGTGGAGGTCAGCCGCACCTTTCCGCTCGCCGAGGTCGCCGAGGCTCACAGGCTGAGCGAAAGCGGCCACACGCGCGGCAAGATCGTTCTCGCCGTGAGCGGCTGACGCGGCGCGCCCGCGCTCGTGGCGCGGCGGACGCGTTGCCGGTATGCGCGTCCGACGGGCGCCGGCCTCGCACTACTCGCTCGCCAGGAACGCCAGCGGGTGCCCGTCGGGGTCCGCCAACGACATCCGCCGCGGTTCTCGCTCGTAGGCCGGGCCCTCGCCGGCGCGCTCGAGCGAGCGCTCGAGCGCAGCGAGCGCGTGCTCGCCGGAGAGGTCGAACTCGACCAGACGCAGGCCCGGCGTGTTCGCGGGCGCGGGTGGTGCGCCGGCGCTCTGCCACGAGTTAGCGCCGATGTGGTGGTGATAGCCGTCGGCGGCGAGGAAGGCCGCGGACGGCATTTGGGCGCGCAGCGAGAAGCCGAGCGCATCGCGGTAGAAGGCGATCGAGCGGCGCACGTCCGAGACCTTGAGGTGCACGTGCCCGACCCGCGTGCCGGGCGCGATCGCGGGCACGAGCTCGCGCGCGGATTGTGCGAGCAGGTCGTCGAGGTCGAGCGCGATCGTGACCATCCTCACGCTCCCGTCTGGAAGCGTTTCCCATTGCGCCTCGGGCCTGTCGGCGTAGATCTCTATCCCGAGGCCGTCGGGGTCGCTGAGATAGATCGCCTCCGAGACGCCGTGGTCGGCTGCGCCGTCGATCTGCCAGCGCGAATGCGCGATGCGGTGGACCGTGTTGGCGAGGTCCGCGCGGGACGGGTGCAACCACGCGACGTGGAACAGGCCGGTGCTGCCCACGCGCACGGGCGCGGCGGCGGAGAGGCCTTCGAGCGTGAGCGTCGCGCGTTCGGAGTCCGCGCCGAGTCTCGCGCTCGCGCCCTCGCGCGCGATGACGCGCAGGCCGAGTACGCGCTCGTAGAAGTCGACGCTGCGCTCGAGGTCGGAGACCGCGAGGCGCACGCCCCCGACCGCGAGGCCGGGGTCGATCGGCTCGAGCTGCTGCGCGGTGAGTGGAGTTGCTTGCTCGGACAAGGACTCGAGACGGGTGCTCGGTGCGAGGCTACTACGCGCGTGACGGTCGCGCGCGGCTCCCCGCGCCCGCCACGCCTGTCACGCCTACCCCACCCGGACCGCCCGTATAAGCTCGCGCGATGAACTACCGAAAACTCGGCTGGAGCGAGCTGACGGTCTCCGAGATCAGCCTCGGCTCGTGGCTGACGTACGCCGGCGGTGTCGCCCGCGAAGCGGCCGTCGCGTGCGTCGAGGCGGCATTCGACGAGGGCATCAACTTCATCGACACAGCGAACATCTACGGACGCGGCGCCGCGGAGACGTTCCTCGGCGAAGTGCTGAGCCCGCGCGAGCGCTCGAGCTACGTGCTCGCGACCAAGCTGTACTTCCCGATGTCGAACACCGACCGCGGCCTGTCCGCGGCGCAGGTCCACAAGCAGATCGACGCGTCGCTGCAACGCCTGCAGACCGACTACGTCGACCTGTACCAGTGCCACCGCTACGACGACGACACGCCGCTCGAGGAGACGATGACGGCGCTCGGCGAAGTCGTGGACGCGGGCAAGGCGCGCTACATCGGCTTCAGCGAGTGGCCCGTCGAGGCGATCGAGGCCTCGCTGGGGATCGCGGGAGCGCCCCGCTGGACGTCCAGCCAGCCGCAGTACTCGATGATCTGGCGCGCGCCAGAGGCCGAGGTGATCCCGCTGTGCGCGCGCGAGCAGATCTCCCAGATCGTGTGGTCGCCGCTGGCGCAGGGCGTGCTGAGCGGCAAGTACAAGCCCGGCGAGCCGCCGCCTTCGGATTCGCGCGCCGCGAGCGAGAGCATGGGGGGCTTCATCGACCGCCTGGTCGCGCCGCCGGTGCTCGAGGCGGTCGAGCGCCTGCGCGCGATCGCCGATCAGGCGGACGTGACGATGCCGCAGCTCGCGCTCGCGTGGGTGCTGCGCGAGCCAAACGTCGCCTCGGCGATCGTCGGCGCGACGCGCCCCGAGCAGGTGCGCGCGAACGCGTCGGCGTCGGGCATCCCGCTCAGCGCGGACACGCTCGCGGCGATCGACGACGCGCTCGGCGCGGTCGTCCAGCGGTAGCGGCGGGACCGGCGCGCCTACGGGCGAAGCTTCGCCACGAACTCCTGAAAGCTCCGCGCGTCGCGCAGCGGGGGGCCGTGTCCGAAGCACACGAGATCGGGCTCGAGCGCGATCAGGCGGCGCGCGGACTCGCGGTTGCGCGGGGGGTCTGGCGTGAACAAGTCCGGAGGCTCGCGCAGACCGGGCACCCCCGTCATGAGGTTCATGTTGTTGAGCACGTCGCCGAGGATGAGCACGCGGTCGGAGGCGCGCCAGTAAGCGACGTGCCCGAGCGAGTGGCCGGGAACCTCGAGCACGGTGAAGCCCGCGACCTCGTCGCCCTCGCGCAATGCCCTCGCGACGGGATGCGCGGGCCCCGTCCAGAAGCGCTCCTGAAAACGGTTCAGCCAGCCGGGCGCCTGGCTGTTTTTGATCGCGCCGGGCGTCTCCATCGCGGGGACGTCCGCGGCGCCGCACCACAGCGGGATCCCGAGCTGCTCGCAGATCGCGTGGCTCGAGCCCTGGTGGTCGGGGTGCGCGTGCGTAAGCGCGTGCGCGGTCACTGCGCGGCCGCGGATCTGGCGCATGATGCGCCCTTTCGCCTGCTTGGTCGCGGCGTCGACGAGCACGTCGCCGACGAGGTACACGTTGATCGCGTTGGGTGGGAAGCCGCGCAGGAGATGGACTCCGGCCGCAAGTTCCTTCATCGCGAGCTCTCCCACGAGAAGCGGCGCACGGCGAAGTAGGTGCCGAAGGCCCCCCAGAGCGCGATGACGGCGAGCGCGTCGAGGTGCGAGGAGAGCCCGGAGCCCGTGACCAGCGCTCCGTAGAGCCCGTCGATCAGGGGCTTGAGCGGAAGCGCTTCGGCGATGTGGCGCAGGAATTCGGGCGCGCTGTGCGAGTCGAACACGTAGAAGGAGAGGAACACGACGGGGAGGAAGACGGCGTTGACGTATGCGGCGGTCGACTCGAAGTTGGGGATGAGGTGCGCGAAGGCTACTCCGAGCGCCGCGAAGCAGATGACGCCGACGGCGACGAACAGCAGCAGCTCGCCCCAGTCCGACGGCCAGCCGATGCCGAAGATGAGCCTCCCGGAGAGGACGACGATCGCGATCTGAAGCGCCGTGTTCGTGAGCGCGTTCAAGGCGACGCCGCCGAAGTAGGACAGCGTCGGGAGCGGCGTGCCGCGAATGCGCTTGAGCACGCCGCGCTCGCGCAGGAACACGATGTTGTACGCGAGCGCCGTAAACGTCGTGGACATCACGCTCATGCCCGCGATCGCGGGGAGCAGCAGGTCCTCTTTGCGCTGGTTTCCGTGGAGGACGGCGCCGCCGCCGGCGAGGAACAGCAGCGGCAGCAGGAAGTTGAAGAACGCGGCGCTCGGGTTGCGCCAGAACATGCGCCGCTCGAGCCGGTACTGGCGCCAAGCGAGCACGAGCGTTTCACTCATCGGCGGTCAGCTCCAGGTAGGTGTCCTCGAGCGTGGGGCGCGAGACGCTGAGCTCCGCGAGCCGCTCGCCGCGCGCGAGCGCCTCGGAGGTGAGCGCGTTCAGCAGCGTCGTCGGATCGTCGGTCTGGCGCTGCACGAGGGCGCCGCCGTGGTCGCGGTAGCTGACGCGGTATTCCGACGCGCCCGCGCCGAGCTCGCGCGGCGGGCCGATCGCGAGGATGCGGCCTTCCTTGATGATCGCGACGCGATCCGCCAGCGCCTGAGCCTCGTCGAGGTAATGCGTCGTGAGCAGGATCGTCTTGCCGAGGTCGCGAAGACTGCGCACGGTCTCCCAGGCGCTGCGCCGCGCCTCCGGGTCGAAGCCCGTCGTGGGCTCGTCGAGGAAGATCAGCTCGGGGTCGCCGATGATGGCGAGCGCGAAGTCGAGACGGCGCGACTGCCCGCCGGACAGCCTGCGCACGCGCGCATCCGCGTTCGCGGTGAGACCCGCGAGCCCGAGCACCTCGTCGACGGCCCGTGGGTGGGGGTACAGACCGGCCCAGTAGGCGACGGCCTCGCGCACGGTGACGTAGCCGTAGATGCCGCCCGACTGCAGCACGATGCCGATCCTCGCTCGCAGCGCGCGGCTGTGCTCGCCCGGGTCGTAGCCGAGCACCGAGACCTCGCCGGCGCTGCGATCGCGGTAGCCCTCGAGGATCTCGACGGTCGTCGTCTTGCCCGCGCCGTTGGGTCCCAGCAGGCCGAACACCTCGCCGCGGCGCACGCTGATGTCGAGCCCGCGGACCGCCTCGTAGTCGCCGTAGCGCTTCTTCAGGCCCCGCACCTCGATCGCGGGAGACGCATCGCTCACGGCCCCGTCCCAGTGACCGCGCGCGAGGTTTCCTACCAGTGCACGCCTCGCGTGAGCGTCGCCATCGCGATCTGCTCGAACGATGCGCGCTCGTCGACGTTCTTCTGCCCCTTCGACGCGGCGGAGTCGGGGAACACGCGGTAGGCGAGGTGCAGGATGCGGTCGACGGCCTTCGGCGAGAGCGCGTACGCGACCTCGCCGAACGTCCCCAGGCGCGTGCCCATGTGCTTGGGGCGCATGCGCAGGGCGTCGGAGATCATCTCCGCGGCCTCCTCGGGCGTGATCGCGGGGAACGCGTCGTACATTTTCGTCGGCGCGATCATCGGCGTGCGCACCAGCGGCATGTGGATGGTCGTGAACGTGACGCCGTCGCCGATCACCTCCGAAGCGACCACGCGCGTGAACGCGTCGAGCGCAGCCTTCGAGGCGACGTACGCGGAGAACCGCGGCGGGTTCGTCTGCACGCCGATCGAGGAGATGTTGACGATGTGGCCGGAGCCGCGCTCGCGCATGTGCGGGAGCAGCCCGATGATCAGCTTCACGGCGCCGAAGTAGTTGAGCTGCATCGTGCGCTCGAAGTCGTGGAAGCGGTCGTAGCTGAGCGCGATCGAGCGGCGGATCGAGCGCCCGGCGTTGTTGACGAGGAAGTCGACGTTGCGATGGTCGGCGAGCACGCGCTCGACGAGGCGTTCGACCGAGTCCATCTCGGCGATGTCGGCCGCGTACACGTACGCCTCGCCGCCGCCGGCGACGATCTCCGCGCGCACCTCCTCGAGCTTCTCGACGTTGCGCGCGACGAGCAGCGGAATGCCGCCCGCCGCGGCGACCTGCAGCGCGGTCGAGCGCCCGATCCCCGAGGATGCGCCGGTGATGAGCACGGTCCGCCCGTGCAGCGCCTCTTTGAGCGTGCGCCCTTTGTGCAGCGTGGGGTCCATCTCGCGCTCCCAGTAATCCCA
>DATBCA010000102.1:0-1958 GCA_036270715.1 Solirubrobacteraceae bacterium | reverse complement strand
ACCTCCTCGGGGATCGTCATGCGTGAAAGGGTGCGGTTGATCCACACCGTCTCGGGCGAGATCTTCGGCGGGCTTCGGCGCGCCGTGGATGCCGACGATCCTGGAAGCTGCGTGCCCGCCGCGAACAGCACGACGGCGCCGGAGGCGATGAGGATGCGGATCGGAAATCGCAAGAGCAGTCTCGAAATCGCTACCCGGCCCGCGGTGAAGCGTATCGGCGAAGGCGGCGCGGAGCGGGCCCGCGCGGCCCGGGGCTCAGGTCAGCCGGTCGGGCAACCCGAAGCGACCGAACGCGCTCGTCAGGCGCTGCTCGTCGTAGGGCTGCTCCGGGAAGCGCTCGTACGCTTCGGGGTCGGGCGATTCCGTTGAGCGCGCGATGAACGCCGTCACGTCGCTCAGCTCGCGGCCGCGGAAGCTGAGCACGCACAGCGCGAACGGGAGATGTGCGGCGGCGTCCTCGTCCCAGGCATAGAATGCCAGCGCGGGCTGGCCGTTCGCCTGCGTCCGGATCGCGCGCCACCGCCAGTCGCCCGACATCGACGACAGCGTCGCCCACGTCGTGATCCCCTCGCGCGTGGAATACCAGGTCGCAAGCGGCGGCATCGCGAACGTAGCGTCCTGCGCGAGCATCGCGGCGAACTGCTCGACGTCGTTTCGCTCCCACGCGTCGACGTAGCGCTCGACGAGCTCTTTGAGCTCCTCGTCGCCGAGCGTCCGCAGCGTCGCCTGCTGGCTCTGCTCGGGCACGCGCTCGGAGACCGCCGCGCGCGCGCGCTGCAGCGCGCTGTTCACCGACGCGACCGTCGTGTCGAGCATGTTCGCGGTCTCGTTCGCCGAGAACCCGAGCACCTCGCGCAGGATCAGCACCGCGCGCTGGTTCGGCGCGAGGTGCTGCAGCGCTGCGATGAACGCCAGCTCGAGACCCTCGCGGCGCTCGTACTGCGCCTCGGGCGCCGCCGGCCCGTCCTCCACGCCGAGGATCCCGTCGGGGTACGGCTCGATCCACACCGACTCCGTGATCGGTTCGCCCGGCGGCACGTCGGGGCCGCTCGCGGGCGCGTAGTCGATCGGCAACACGCGCTTCGGGCGCCGTTCGATCTGCGTGAGGCACGCGTTCGTCGCGATCGTGTACAGCCACGAGCGCAGCGAGCTGCGGCCCTCGAAGCGCGCGAGCCCGCGCCACGCACGCAGCGAAGCATCCTGGAGCGCGTCGTCCGCGTCGTGCAGCGAGCCGAGCATGCGGTAGCAGTGCGCGTGCAGCTCTCCGCGGTGCGGCGCGAGCACGCGCGCGAACGCGCCTTCGTCGCCGGCCTTCGCGGCGAGGACGTCCGCCTGCGATGCCGCTCCTGGGTGGGTGCTCGCCATGGCCATTTAGAGAGTAGACCCGCTTCGCGGGTCAAAGTGATCGCTCGCTCGCGAGCCGGCGCTTAGTTTCTGCGTCCGCGCGGGTCTAAGGAGCAGATGCGAACCACCGTCCCCGCGTCGGTCGTGCACCTCGAGCTGCACACTCCAGATCTACCCAGCGCGCGCGGCTTCTACGCCGGGCTGTGCGGCTGGCGCGCCGAGGACGTCGGCGGCGCCGACGGCACCTACCTCGCGCTCGAGCTCGGACGCGGCCTCGGCGGCGGCGTCGTCGAGACGCCGATCGGGCGCCCGCTGTGGCTGCCGTACGTCGAGGTGAGCGAGATCGCCGCAGCGCTCGAGCGCGCGCAGCTGCTCGGCGCGCGCGTGCTGCTCGACGCGCGCGAGTGCCCGACCGGATGGCGCGCCGTCGTCGCCAGCTCCGCCGCCGGCGAGATCGCCTTCTGGCAGCCCAAGCGCTGAAAGGTTCGCGCGAGGACCCGCGAGCGCCGATTACTTCCAGTCACCCCGCCGGTCTATTCAGCAAACCCCCACCCACGAAGCAGGAGCGAGAACAGATGAGCACCACCGCAAGCCGCCTCAAGGGCATCAACCTC
>DATBCA010000101.1:0-3409 GCA_036270715.1 Solirubrobacteraceae bacterium | reverse complement strand
GCGGCGCGCTCGGGAGTCGAGACGATCCAGCGCGTCTGAGGACGCTCGGTGAGCTCGCGCTGCGGAAACCCCTCCGTCGAGATGAAACCCGGCAGCACCAGCCCGACGTGTACGCCGTGCGCGCGCTCCTCGGCCCACAGCGCGTCCGACCACCCGGCGAGCGCGAACTTGGACGCGCTGTACGCGCCGGTGCCCGCGCGCGCGACGCGCCCGGCGGTCGAGGCGACGTTGACGATCGCGCTCGGAGCGGACGCGCGCAGGATGTCGAGCAGCGCCTCGGTCAGTCGCACCTGAGCGTCGAAGTTGATCTCCATCGTGCGGCGCACGTTCTCGTAGCCGCCGTCGGCGAAGCGCGCGCGCCAGGCGGCGCCGGCGTTGTTCACGAGCAGGTCGAGCCGACCGTGGCGCTCGAGCACGTGAGCGCGGATCCGCGCGGGCGCGTCCTCGGCGACGAGGTCGACGGCGACGTGGCTCGTGCGCCGAGGGTCGAGCTCCCGCACGAGCGCCTGCAGGCGGTCGTCGCGACGGCCGACGAGCACCAACGAAGCGCTCGGCTCGCGCACGAGGCGGCGAGCGGTCGCCTCGCCGATTCCGCTCGACGCACCCGTGATCAGCATCACTCGCGACCTCCTGCCGTTCGCCTGTGCGTTCACTGGAGCCTCCGGGTCTCGGCGCCGCGACGGTCGCGGCGCGGTTAGCCTTTCAGATCGCCGAGCGCCATGGATCGTGACCCTTCACCAGCCTTCGTTCACTCCGGCGCGGGCGCGAGCGCCTCCGCGCGCAAGTCGGCTGCGCTCGAGCTGTTCAGCGGCCTTCCGGCGCGCTATGACGCGCTGTCCGCCGCGTTCAGCTTCGGCCAGGACCCGCGCTGGCGGCGCACACTCGTCCGAGAGCTCGCGCCCGCTCGGCGCGCGCGTGCGCTCGACGTCGCGACGGGCACCGGCATGGTCGCGGCGGAGCTTCTCGCCCGCTACGACGTCTCGATCGTCGCCGTCGACCAGAGTCCCGAGATGCTCGCTGCCGCACGACGCCGGTTCGCCGGCCGCGGCGGAGAGGTCGAGCTGGTGCAGGCGCAGGCCGAGGACCTCCCGTTCGCGGCTGCGAGCTTCGACGCCGTCACGTTCACCTACCTGCTGCGCTACGTGGACGATCCCGGCGCCACCTTGCGCGAGCTCGCGCGCGTGCTGCGGCCGGGCGGGAGGATCGCCTCGCTCGAGTTCGGCGTGCCCCCGTGGGCGCCGGCGCGCGCGGCGTGGAACCTGTACACGGCGGTCGGGCTGCCGTTGCTCGGACGCGCGGTGTCGCGCGAGTGGTACGAGGTCGGTCGCTTTCTCGTCCCCAGCATCCGCGACTTCTATGCCCGCTATCCGCTCGATGCGCTCGCGCGCCTGTGGCGTGAGGCGGGTCTCGTTGACGTTGTCGTGCGCCGCTTGAGCTTCGGCGGCGGAGTCGTGATGACGGCGAGCCGTGATGCCCGCTCGCACTGAGCGCCCGGCGTTCTACGCGGTCGGCGCGGGGCGAATCGGCGACGTCGTCGCGCTGCTGCACCCGCCATACACCGCGTGGCATCTGAGCTACTTCGCGCTCGGCGCGGCGGCGGCTCCACACGTCTACGCGAGCCGGGTCGCATGGGGCCTCGGCGCTTTCGCGCTCGCGGTCGGCGTCGGCGCGCATGCGCTCGACGAGCTCCACGACCGGCCCCTGGGAACGCGCCTCTCGGACCGCGTGCTCCTCGGCCTCGCGCTCGCGAGCGCCACCGGAGCGCTCGCGATCGGCGTCGGCGGAATCCTCGTCGTAACCGCGTGGCTCGCGCCGTTTGTCGCGGCGGGCGCGCTGTTCCTGCCCGCGTACAACCTCGAGCTGTTGCACGGGCGCTTTCACTCCGACGCGTGGTTCGCGGTGGGCTGGGGCGCGTTCCCGGCGCTGACGGGTTACTTCGTGAACGCCCGCAGCATCTCTCTCACCGCGGTGTTCGTGGCCGCGGGGTGCTACGCGATGAGCGTCGCGCAACGCAGCCTCTCGACCCCGGCGCGCGAGCTGCGGCGCCGCACCGTCGCGGTCCGCGGCGAGCGCGAACGCGGAGACGGAACGCGCGAGCCGATCACGCGCGAGTCGATGCTCGCGCCGCTCGATGGGGCGCTCGGAGCGATGAGCGTCGCTATCGTCGTACTCGCGGCTTCGCTGCTCGCTGCGCGAATTTGACGCTCGCGGGGCGGGCCGCGAAGGGTGATCGTCTCTCCCGGCGAACAGTGAAAGTCCGATGAGCAGCCCCGAGCACCGTGTGAGCGCCTTCTCGACCCGCGGCGTGCGTTCGATCGCGCGCACGCGCGGCGTGCCGTGGGCGGCGGCGGCCGGCGCCGTGATCGTCGTTCTCGCGTTGGCCGCCTACCTCTACGACCACTCGCGGCGCGATCTGATCGCCGGCGGCGTGCGCATCGACGGCATCGACGTCGGCGGCCTGCGCGAAGCGTCCGCCCGCGAAAAGCTCCAGCGAACGCTGATCGCCGATCTGCGTCGCCCGATCACCGTGCGCTCGGGCTCGCGCACGTGGCACCTGGGCACGCGCGAAGTCGGCCTGACGGTCGACGTACGCGCGCTCGTCGCGCGGGCCGTGAGGGTCAGCCGCGAAGGCTCGATCGTCTCGCGCACGATCCGTGGCTTGTTCGGCGGTAGCGTCAACCGCAACCTGGCGCTCGGCGCGAGCTACTCCCTGCCGGCGGTGCGCAGGCTCACCGCGAGTATTCGCGGGTCCGTGAACCGCCCGGCGCGCGACGCCGCGGTCGTGCCGGGCGCGAACGGCCTGCGCGAGACGACCTCGCAGACGGGGCTTGCGGTCAACAGCCCGCGTCTGGGCGGCGAGGTCGAGCACGCGATCACCGGCACCGGCGCCGCGCGCACCGTGACCGTGCCGACGAAGGTGACGAAGCCCGCCGTCACGACCGGGATGCTCGCGGCGCGCTATCCGGCGTACATCATCATCGACCGTTCGGCCTTCCGCCTGCGCTTCTACCGACACCTAAAGCTCGCCGACACATACGAAATCGCCGTCGGCATGCAGGGCCTGGAAACACCGCCGGGGATGTACTCGGTCCAGTGGAAGCAGGTCGACCCGCCGTGGTACGTGCCCAAAAAAGCCTGGGCGGGAGCGCTCGCCGGCACGGTCGTGCCGCCTGGACCACTCGATCCGCTGAAGGCGCGCTTCATGTCCTTCGACGGCGGCGCGGGCATACACGGGATCGATCCCAGCGAGTACTCGACGATCGGCCACTACGCCTCGCACGGCTGCGTGCGTATGCGGATTCCCGACGTGATCTCGCTGTACGCGCGCACGCCCGTCGGCACGCCCGTCTACATCGTGTAGCTCGCGCGACTCGAGATCGCGCCGCCACCGCCGCGCGCTTCGCCGACG
>DATBCA010000100.1:0-2347 GCA_036270715.1 Solirubrobacteraceae bacterium | reverse complement strand
GCGAACGCGCGTCGCAGCCGAAAGGTCCCCAGCGTCCACGCCGCGGCGAGCAGGAGCGCGAGACCGAGCGCGAGGGCGAGCAGCGGAGTGAGCGTGCCGTGCCCGGCGGCCTGTGCGCGTTTCGCGCCCTGCCTCAGCGCGGCCGCGCCGCGGTGCGTGCCGCCGGCTTCGAGCGCCGGGCGGTGCGCACCGCCGCCGGGGGCGAGTTCGGCGAGCAGCGCGCCATCGTGCGTCGCGGGCGCGGGAGGCGTCGGGTCGAACGGCACCCAGCCGATGCCCGCGAAGTACACCTCGACCCACGCGTGCGCGTCGCTCGCGCTCACTCGGTAGAGCCCGGTCGCGTGATCGAGCGTGCCCGGCAGGAAGCCCGCGGCGACGCGCGCCGGCACGCCGTCCATTCGCAGCAGCAGCGTCATCGCGCCGGAGAACTGCTGGCAGTAGCCACGCCGCTGCGAGAGCAGGAACGACACGAGCGGGTAGCTGGTGCGCGGTGGGCTTTCGTCGTAGGCGAAGCCGCGGCGCAGGAACGCCTCGACTTTCGCGACGAGCGCATACGTGCTGCGCGCGCCGGCGGCGAGCCTGTGCGCGAGCCTGAACACGCCCGCATACGGGGATGCTTCGATGACTCCGTGGTTGGCGGCGGTGACCGTCACCGGGGCACCGCGCGCGTGCGCGCCCGCGCGAAGGCCGAACTGCACGTAGGCGAGGTAGGCGACGGGGAAGACCGGCGGTGAGGCGAGCATCGCGGCGATCGTCGGCCGCGGGACGTAGGCGTTGACCGTATAGCGATCGCCGCTCGGCGCCGGCGCGCCGGACAGCGACACGCTCCCGTCGGGTGATATCGGCGCCAGGTGCGAGAGACCCGTCCCCGTGATCGAGGCCGTGAGCGCTTCGCCGGGGCTGAGCAGCTGCGTGCTGCGCAGCCCGCGAAGCACAAACGACGCGCGCTCCAGGTACGCGGGGTCGACAGCGACGCTCGGTAGCCCGCTGCCGGAGCCGCGGATCCGCTCCGAGCGCAGGAAGCGCACGCCGTCGAAGCGATCGAGCGTCGTCGCACGCCACAGGTGCGGAGAGCGCGAGGAGACTTCGACCATCGTCTCCTGCGACTTCGGCCACGCGAGCGCTTGGTAGGTCTGGTTCCAGTCGAAGCTCGCCGGCGGGTACGCGTTGCCGAACGGGTTCCACGCGCGGTAGTCGAGCAACGGCTTGGCGGCTGCGAGCGCGCCCGCCAGCAGGATTGCCGCGATCGTCGCCGCGAGCGCGCAGGCGAGCGCCGGCTCCAGATCGAGCGCTCGCGGACGCCACGCCCAGCCCCACGCGCACAGCAACAAGAGCAGAACCGCGCCCTGCACCTGCCAGCCGGCGTGCGACTCGTTGACCTCGCCCATCGTGTACAGGAGCAGCAGCAGGGCGAGCGCCGCGGCGTGGGCGCGGACACGGCGGCGGGCGCTGGGCCAGAACGCGAGCGCGGCGGCGGGTACCATCGACGCCGGCAGCGCGAGCATCACCGCAACGCGCGCTTGAGCGAGGTCGCCGGTGTATGGCCAGCGCCCGTCGAGCTCCCCGAGCCCGTGCGAGACGATGCGCTCGACGCGGCCCCAGTGCCAAGGCCAGAGCGCACTCGTCGGCGCGCCCGCGGCGAGCATCGCCGCGAACGCACCGGCGGCGACGATCGCGATGCGAAGCGCCGTACGCGCCGGCGCGGGCAGCTCCCGCGCCCCCGTCGCGGACAGCGCCGCCGCGATCGCGCTGGCCACCGCGACGATCGCGAGCACGCGTGCCAAAGGGGGGTGTGCGAGCAGGCTCGAGAAGCGTGCGCCGGCGAGGAACGCGAGAGCGGAGAAGGCGAGGACGCGCACGCTGATCCGCGGCGAGAGCTCCGCCGGCGCGCGCTCTGCGCTGCGCGGACGCGAGAGCCGCTCGAGCGTCGCGGCGGTCGCGCTCACGCAGCCGCCGCCGTCAGCGCGCCGCCGTCGAGCAGCTGACCAGCGCAGCCCGCCACGTCGAACCCGACCACGACGCCCGCCAGCGGATGCGGCCCGACGCGCCAGCACGGATATGCGGCCGCTCGCGCTCCCGCCGCGGCCGCCGTCACGTAGACGACCGTGCGGTCGCCGCGAGCTCGCGCGGCGCTCGCCGTCGGCGTCCCCGCGCGCACGAGCGCGAGACGCGCGTGCAGCGCCGGCCAGCCCTCGAGCGCGCGGCCGATCGTCCTCGGCCGCGCCTCGCCCGGGAGGAGCAGCTCGCAGCCGCAGGTGCGGGCGAGGTGCACGCATAGCGATGCCGCTGCGCTCAGGGCGTGGTCGAGCGACTCTTCGCAGGCCGGCAGCCGCGCGTCGAGGACCAC
>DATBCA010000099.1:0-3073 GCA_036270715.1 Solirubrobacteraceae bacterium | reverse complement strand
TGGCGGTGGATTACGCGATCCAGTTTCAGGCGCGCGTGGAGGAGCGCGCCTCCGATGCGACGCGCGCGGAGCCCGGCAGGGCGCGGGCCGCGCCCGGCGCGCTCGTGGCGGGCGCCGCGAGCGCTGGCGCGGCAACGATCGCGACGGCCGCAGCCGCGAGTGCGAGTGCGATGCTCGTGCTGCTGCTGTCGCCGGTGCCGATGGTGCGCGGCTTCGGCGTGTTGCTCGTGATCGGGATCGCGATCGCGTTCGCATGCACCCTCACCGTCGGCTCCGCCGCTCTCGCCTACGCTCCGGCGCGCGCGCGCGGCTCCTCGCGCGGCGGCTCGGCGTCGCGCAGCCCGGCGCAGGCCTTCTCCGCGCTCACCTCGACGCGCCCCGCGCGCGAGCTCGGCGCCGCGTGGCGCGGAGCGCGGGAGCTGCTGCGCGAGAACGCGATCACCCGCCTCGTGACCTCCGCGGCGCTCGTGCGCGCGGTCAGCCGCCCGCGGCTGTTCCTCGGAGTCGGCCTAGCGCTCGCCGCGCTCGGCTGGGGGCTGGACACGCAGACGCATGTCGAGACCGACATCACCAAGCTCGTGCCGGCGAACCTCGGCTCGCTCTCGAACCTGTCGCTGCTCGAGCGCGAAAGCGGCGTCGGCGGCGAGCTCGACGTGATGGTCGAAGGGCGCAACCTCGCGACGCCCGCGACGCTCGAATGGATGAGCTCGTACGAGAGCTCGATGCTGCGGCGCTTCGGCTACACGACAGCGCGCGGGTGCGGCCGCGCGCGGCTCTGCCCCGCCTTCTCGCTGCCGGACCTGTTCGGGGCCGAAGGCGCGGGCGGCCTCGGCGTCGGCGCGCCCGCGACCTCCTCCGGGAAGCTGACCCAGGCGGGCGTCAGCGGGCTGCTCGCGGCGATCCCGCCGTACTTCTCGCAGGAGGTGATCACGCCCGACCGGCGCGCGGCGACGCTCGCGTTCGGCATTCGCTTGCAGAGCCTGTCCGCCCAGCAGCAGCTGATCGACGCGATGCGCGCGAGCCTGCACCCGCCGCGGGGAGTGCGCGCGCAGCTCGTCGGTCTGCCGGTGATCGCGGCGAAGTCGGGGACGGAGGTCGCCTCCTCCGCGCGGCGCCTACTCACGCTGATCGCGGGGCTCGCGGCCGTCGCCCTCGTGCTCGTGCTCGCGTTCGCGGGCGACCTGCGTCGCGCGCTCGTGCCGCTCGTGCCGATCGCGCTCGCCACCGGCTGGTCGGCGCTGGTGCTGTTTGCGGTTCGTGTCCCGCTGAACCCGATGTCGGTGACGCTCGGCGCGCTCGTGATCGCGATCTCGACCGAGTTCTCGGTGCTGCTCGCCGAGCGCTATCGCCAGGAGCAGGCCGACGGGACCGCGCCCGAGCTCGCGCTGCGGCGCGCGTGGAGCAGGACCGGCGCGGCGATCGCCGCTTCGGGCGTGACCGCGATCGCGGGCTTCGGCGTGCTCGCGCTGTCGGACATCCGCATGCTGCGCGACTTCGGCCTCGTGACGCTGATCGACCTCACCGTGTCGCTCCTCGGCGTCCTCGTCGCGCTCCCCGCGGCGCTGACGCTCGCTGGCCGATCGAAGATCGGCACGCAGCCCTCGCGCCGCGCGTTCGCGCTGCGCCGCGAGCGCCCGCTCGCGCGCCGGCGCCTCGTCGGCAGGTGGTCGGCGCGTGGCTGAGCGCCGCGACGGCCATCGCGACTCGCCCGATGCCGACGGCGAGTCTGCCGACGCGGGCGACGGCGCGGACCCGCGGGAGCAGGTGACCGAGCGCGGCGCCGCGCGCGCGCGCGCGAGTGTTGGCGTTGATCCGAAATATGGCCGCTATGTCGGCCTGCTCGTAATCGTCCTGGTCGTCGCGTTCACGATCACCACGATCCAGAGCCACCCGAACGGCGCGAAAGGAATCCCGCGCGGCGAAAAAGTGCCGCCGTTCGCGGTCCCGCTAGTCGAGGGCGAACGCACGGGCGCCGCCGACGTCGCCACACAGCCCAACCAGGGCGCCGAAGGAAACGTTCCCGCATGTGAGGAGCGCGGGACCGGGGTCCTCAACATCTGCGAACTGTATGAACGCGGGCCGGTGGTGCTCGCGCTGTTCGTGTACAAAGGCGGCTGCGAGGCGGTGCTCGGCGACATGCACGCGATAGCCCCAGCTTTCCCGGGCGTGGGGTTCGCCGCGGTCGGCGTCAGGGAGAGCCGAGCGTCGCTTCGGTCCCTCGTGCGCAAGCGCGCTTTCGCGTTCGCGGTCGGCTTCGACGAAGAAGGCATCCTCGCGCGCCGCTACGACCTCGGGACCTGCCCGCAGGTCACCTTCGTTCTCCCCGGCGGCGTCGTGCAGAGCGCGGCGCTGCTCACGCGGCCCTCGCGCGGGACACTGCGTGAGCGCGTCGCCGCGCTCGTCGCGGCGGCGCGTGCGCGCGGGTGGCGGGGAGCGGCAGGGTGAGCGCGGACGAGCCCGGCAGGGGTGCGCGCGCTCGAGCGCCGCACGACGCGGTCTTCGCGCCGGAGCGCGGCTGGAGCTCGAGCGACCTCGAGCAGGAGCTCCCCGGGCTGACGCTGCTGAGCGCCGAGGTCCGCGTGGCGCGCTCGGGTCCTCTCACCGGGGGCTCGCCGCGGGACGTGCGCGAGCGCCTGCGCGAACTGTCCAACCGCTACCGCGGCGCGGCCGCGGTGAGCATGCGCCGGGACCCGATCCCGGTCGCCTACCGCGTCTTCTTCCGCCAGATCGGCCTGGACCCCGAGGTCGCGCGCACGCCGATCGAGGGGGCGGTGCTCGACCGCATGCTTCACGGCGGGTTTCTCTCCACGGGGCTCCTCGAGGACGTGCTCCTGATAGCGCTGCTCGACACCGCGGTCCCCGTGTGGGCGCTCGATGCCGCGAGCGTCGAGGGCCCGCTCGGGATCCGCGCGAGCGTCGACGGCGAGTCGCTCGGCCGCGGCGGCGATGCGGCGCCGCTGCCGGCCGGCCGGCTCGTGATCGCCGACGCCGCGGGCCCCGTCGCGACGCTGTTCGGCGAGGTAGCGGCGGCGCATGCGCCGACGGGTTTGGCCGAGCGGGTCGTGGCGTTCGC
>DATBCA010000098.1:0-5355 GCA_036270715.1 Solirubrobacteraceae bacterium | reverse complement strand
TCCCGATCACGAGCAACACGCCGAAGCCGCGCACCATCGGAACGGGCGACAGCAGCAGCACGAGCATCGCCGCGCCGCTCGCGGCGGCTGCCGCGGCGATTGCCGGCGCGCCCCTCGCGGCGGCCGCGCGGACCGCGCCGGCACGGCCTTCGCCGGAGTCATCCTCGCTGGGGTCGGTCCCGCCGGGGTCGTCCTCGCCGGCGCGCTCGCGCGCCTCGGCGACGCGCGACTGGAACTGGATCGCGTAATCGACGGCCAAACCGACGAGCACCGGCAGCACCGCGACCTGCGCCATCGTCAGCGAGGCGCCCGCGAGCGAGACGCCACCGAACGTGATCGCCGCGGCCAGCAGGGCGATCGCGAGTGGCACGAGTCGCCGCGTCGGCCCGAAGGTGAGACCGAGCGCGCCCGCCATCACGATCACGACGGCGATCAACAACAGCTCGAGCGAGTGCGTGATCGAGCTGCGCAGGTCGGAGACGATCACCGGCTCTCCGGTGACGAGGTAGGACTCGCCGTGTTCGAGGTGCCACTGCGGCATCGCGACGGCGCGGCGGATCAGCGCGATCGTGTGAGAGCGCGCGGCTTCGCTCAGCCCCGCGCGCATGCGCACCGAGATCAGCGCCGCGTTGGGGCTCGGGAACAGGTACGCGAACCGCTGCTTGGGAGTGCCCGCGGGCTTGGTCGCGTCGAACACGAGCGCCGAGACGAAGCTCGTGTTGTCGAGGCTCGGCTGAGTCGTTAGCCCGTAGCGCAGCGCGAGCACCGCGAGGCTCTCTTCGAAGCGCGCGAGCGTGATGCGGCTCGCCTGCCTGCCGAGCGACGCCGCCGCCGCGCTCGAGAGCCCGCGGCGAAGCGCCGCTTCGCGGACCACTCGTTCGGCCTGCGAGGCCGCGACGTGCGCCTCGCGGGTCTGCAGCACGAGCTCTTCGTCGAGCAGCGTCGCCGCCTCGTTCACGAAGGTGCCGGGGCCGAGGACGACCTTGACCGAGTGCGCGCGCGAGAGCTGCCCGCACGGACCCGACGGCCCGCCCTCCCGCCGGAGCGCCGCCGCGGGCAGGTTCCCCGAGAGGCAGCCCTCGAGGCCCACGAGGCGCGCGAGGTCCGAGCTCAGGACGAGCTTCTGGAGGTTGCCCTTGACGAGCACCTCGACGGGCTCTTCGCCGAAGCGCTGATAGAAGCGCTGCGTCGCCGCGTACTCGGGGGTCGAGCTGGACACGAACGTGTTCGTCGCCGCGCTCGTGTGAAGGCGCAGCGCGAGCGCGCCCCCGGCGAGGGCGAGGACGAGCGCGAAGGCGAGGACGCGCACCGGGCGGCGCGCGGCGGCGCCCGCGAGCGTCGATAGAAACGGGCCCATCGTCACCTCGTGCAGGCTAATCGCGCGGGGGCGACGGGCGGCGCACCGGCGCGAGCGCCCCGCGCGAGGCCTAGTCCATGCCGAGCGGCCCGGCCGCGGCGCCTGAGAGGAACTGCTTCACGAACGGGTTTTCCGACGCGAACAGCTCCTCCGCGGGGCCGGACTCGACGATCTTTCCCTTCCACAGGATCGAGATGTGTTCGGCGACCCGTCGCGCGCTCATGATGTCGTGGGTGATGACCACGTAGCAGCCGCCGTTCTCCGCGTGCACTTCCTTGATCAGCTCGCACAGCAACGCGGTGCGCACCGGGTCGAGGCCCGAGTCCGGCTCGTCGAACAGCACGACCTTGGGGTCGAGCACCAGCGAGCGCGCGAAGCCGGCGCGCTTGCGCATGCCGCCGGAGAGCTGGTTGGGCATCTTCTCGCCCTCGCCACCGAGACCCACCTCGCGCATGCGGCGGTTGACGATTTCCGCGATCTCCTCCTCGCCCTTCTCGGTGTGCTGGCGCAGCGGGAAGGCGACGTTGTCGTACAGGTTGAGCGAGCCGAACAGCGCACCGTCCTGGAACAGCACCCCGAATTTCTTGCGCGTCTCGAACAGCTCCGCGTCGGAGAGGCTCGGGATCGACTGCCCGTGCACGATCACGTCGCCCTCGTCGGGATAGAGCAAGCCGACGATGTGCTTGATGCAAACCGACTTCCCCGTGCCTGACGGTCCGAGGATCATCGAGATCGAGTCCTCCGGCAGCGACATGTTCAGGCCACGCAGGACGTGGTTGCGCCCGAACGACTTGTGCACCTCGATGAACTCGATCGCGTCGGGTTGCCCCGAGGGACGGATCACGCCCGCGTGGAACGGGAACTCCTCGCCGGGCGCCTCGGCCCGCGGCTCGCCGCTCTCCTCGGCCATCTCAGCCGCCGATCGGCGCGCGCGGGTTCGCGCCCCAGAAGACCTGCGTGCCGAGCATCCCGATCGCGTGCACGAGGACTATGTTAAGCACCATCGACTTGGCGGTCGCGCGGCCCACGCCGACGGGGCCGCCCGAGGCGTTGTACCCGTAGTAGCAGGCGACGAGCACGATCGCGGTGGCCATGAACATCGCCTTGATGAGGCTGTATAAGAAGTCCGGCGGGTTCTGGAACTGCCAGAAGATCAGCAGGTAGCCCCCCGAGGACACGTAGCCGATCTGTTGCACGACGGCGATGTAGGAGGCGAGGAACGCCACGCCGATGCCGCCGATGTACATGAACGGGAACACCAGCCACGCGGCGAGCAGGCGCGTCGCGCAGAGGAACGTCATCGAGTTGATGCCCATCACCTCGAGCGCGTCGATCTCCTCAGAGATGCGCATCGCGCCGAGCTCGGCGACGATCCCAGTGCCGACCTTCGCCGCGAGCATGTAGCCGAACGCGTACGGCGTGATCTCGCGCAGGTCGCACCACGCGGAGAACACGCCCGAGTAGGCCGGCGCCCCCTGGGCGGCGGTGAAGTACGCGCCCTCGATCCCGCACTGCAGGCCGAGGATGAACATCAGCGTCCAGATCACGGCGGTGGAGCCGACGATCAGGATGCCCGACTGGCGCAGCGCCTCGCCGAAGAAGCGGAATACGCGCAGGCTCCAGACGTCGCGGGCGATGTAGCTCGTGAACCTGCCGATCTCGCCGCTGGCCTCGAGCCATTCGCGCGGCATCGCGAGCGGGCCGTTCACTTGATCACCAGGATCGACGGGTGGGTGGCGAGGAGCGTCTGCGTGAACACGTAGTCGAACGCGAAGATCGCCGTGAAGGTCAGGACGACCGCCTCGTTGACCGCGCGCCCGACACCCTCGGCGCCGCCCGAGGCGGACATGCCCTTGTAACAGCAGACGATCGCGATGATCGCGCCGTAGATCGTCGTCTTGAGCACCGAGCCCCAGAGGTCGGTCGTCGAGGCGTTGGCGAACAGCGTCGCCCAGAACGGCCCGAGCGGCTGGCCGTTGATGATCTCCGCGAGGATGCCGCCGAAGATCCCGAACAGCAGCGCGTAGATGTCGAACAGCCCGGTGACAACCATCAGCGCGAGGAAGCGCGGCACTACGAGGTTCTTGACCGGGTCGACGCCGAGCACCTGCAGCGCGTCGAGCTCCTCGCGGATCTTGCGCGCGCCGAGGTCGGCGGTGATCGCGGTGCCCGCGACGCCCGCGAGCACGATCGCCGTGACGTTCGGGCCGATCTCGCGGATCGCCCCGAGTACGAAGAAGCCGCCGAGGCGGTCGAGCGCTCCAAACAGCGTGAGGAAGTTCGCCGCCTGTAGCCCGGGCGCGGCGTAGCAGAGGGCGACGGTCGACACGAGCAGCGGGAACCAGCACAACCGCAGAGCGAACAGGAACTGCGAGACCAGCTCGCCGCCGTACGGGTACGGCGGGCGCAGCGCCGACCAGATCGTGCGGCCGGTGAGGATCATCATGTCCCCGAATTCCTCGAGGACGTGCCGACCCCCGGTGTACCCGCGTTCGGCGACGCTGCGAACCATCTAGAAGCCTGCCCCTCCTCGGGTCTCGTTCTGCGAGCAGAAACTCTACGCGATGCGGCGCCCGCTTGCCAGCGCGAGCGTGCGCGCGCGACGGCGTCGATCCGCCCACGATCGGGGCCCCCGGAGCGCGCGCGAGGCGCTGACGGAGCCCTTCTGGCGCTGATATCGTGGCGCGACTGTGAGGGGGAGAAGAGTCTCCGGCGTGGTGCTGGCGCTCGGCGCGGCGGCGCTCGGGGCGGGTTGCGGGGCCGCGCGCCAGGACGCGCGCGAAGCAAAAGGCGAATTCCCCGTGCAGGTGGTGGCCGCAAGCTTTCCCGCGCGCCAGTCGATCGCCAAGCCGGCGACGTTCGATCTGCGCGTCCAGAACACCGGCACGCGCACGGTGCCGAGCATCGCCGTCACACTCGACTCCTTCTCGTACGCCTCGAACTACGAAGGCCTCGCGGCGCGCCAGCGGCCGGTGTGGGTGATCGAAGAAGGCCCCGGGGCTCAGCCGTCATCCCCGGTCGAGAGCGAGTCGGTCAGCCCGCCGGGCGGCGGCCAGACGGCGTACGTGAACACCTGGGCCCTCGGCCCGCTCGCGCCTGGCAGCTCACAGACCTTCCAATGGCACGTCGTGCCCGTCAAGCCGGGCACGTACACGGTCCACTACACGCTCGCCGCGGGCCTCGCCGGCAAGTCCAAGGCGGTCGCGAGCTCCGGGGGCGGGGTCGGCGGCACGCTGAGCGCGGACATCGCCGCAACCCCCGGTGCGCGCCACGTCAACCCAGCGACGGGGCGCGTCGAACCGGGCGAGTTCCCGAAGCTCCCCTGACCTGCGCGAGAGGCCGGCGCGGGTGCGCGTTTGGCCGTCTGTCGAACACCTGGCCCCCCGATTTCGCCACGCGAGGATGCTTCCGCCTCGGCGTTCACATTACGATTGCGCGCGGGCAACCGCGCCGAGCTGGGCTTGCGCGCGCCGGTCCGGGCCCGTGCGCGAGCGTGCACGCGGCTTACCGCCGTGCGCTTCACGCTGGAGCGTCCGAAACCATCGCCAGGAGGAAACCGAGAGACAAATGTCCGCGACCGCAGAGATGACCGCAATCCGCGACCTCGTCGACGGCGACGACCCGCTGACGATCGAGCAGTTCGCAGGCAAGTCCGATCCCGCGGCGAGCGACGTGCTCGCGATGTGCGAGAAGCTCGGCGTGCGCATGGTCGACCTGAAGTTCACCGACGTACCCGGGACCTGGCAGCACATGACGCTGTCGACCAAAGCGTTCGACGAGGGCGCGTTCAGCGACGGGCTCGGCTTCGACGGCTCATCGATCCGCGGCTTTCAGCAGATCGCCGAGTCGGACATGCTCCTGATGCCTGACGCGAGCAGCGCGAAGATCGACCCCTTCTACTCCGAGCGCACGATCTCGATCATCTGCAACGTGATCGACCCGATCACGCGCGAGGCGTACTCGCGCGACCCGCGCTACGTCGCACAGAAGGCCGAGCG
>DATBCA010000097.1:0-9115 GCA_036270715.1 Solirubrobacteraceae bacterium | reverse complement strand
CGGGCGGGAAGTTGCCGATCGTTCCGCCCAGGAACACCACCAGGCGCGGTCCCGCGCGCTCGGGCACGCGGTCGAGGTGGCGCTCGAAGTCCCCGATCACCCCATGCACCTTGAGCCCGGGGTACTCCTCGGTGAGCTCCTGCGCGCACGCGCGAACCATCGTCTCGGTGACGTCCACGGGCACGTAGCGGACAAGCGTGCTGGCGGCGCGCAGCGCGTCCAGCAGCACGCGCGTCTTCGACGCCGTGCCCGAGCCGAGCTCGACAAGCTCGCTCGCGCTCGTCGCCGCCGCGATCTCGCCCGCGGAGCTCTCGAGGATCGCGCGCTCGGCGCGCGTGGGGTAGTACTCGGGCAGCTCGGTGATGCGGTCGAACAGCTCGGCGCCGCGCGCATCGTAGAAGTGCTTGGGCGGGAGCTCCTTGAGCGTTCGCGTGAGGCCGTCGAGGGCGTCCTGCGCAAGCGAGCTCTCCTCGCCGTCAGCGAGGTGAGAGTCGATGCGGATCGTCGCCTTCGTCGATGGGGAAGAGGCGTGCATCAGACGCTCCGGTCGCGAGGACGCTATCGCAGCGGAGCTCCCGGGTCGTGCGGACGCTATCGCAGGGTCGCTCAGGCCGCGGCACACGCGAGCCTCACCCCCGAGAAGATCTGCCGGCGCTGCGGGAGGTCCCAGTTGCGAAAGCGCGGCGAGGCCACGCGCGGGTCGGTCGCCCACGAAGCGCCGCGCAGCACGCGGTAGTCGCCGCCGAAGAAGACCTCCGAGTACTCGCGGTATGGATGCGCGACGAATCCGGGGTAGCCGCCGAAGGCGCTCTGGGTCCACTCCCACACCAGTCCGCGCGCGTCGAGCACGCCCGCGCCGCCGGCTCCGAGCGTCGCCGCCTTCTCCCACTCGGCCTCGCTGGGAAGGCGCGCGCCGCGGGCGCGCGCGAACGCGTCGGCCTCATACCAGCTGACGTGACACGCGGGCGCGCGCGGGTGGCCTTCGTCGATCGACTGGTGGTGGCGGATCGCGTGCTCCTGCCTCCACGCCCAGCCGTCGGGCGACCACCACTCGCGGTCCTCGTAGCCGCCGTGCTCGCTGAAGCGCAGCCATTCCTCGTTGCTCACGGGAAGCCGCGCGATGCGGAACGCCGCTGTATGCCGTTCGTGTCGCGGGCGCTCGTTGTCGTAGGCGAATCCCTCGGCCGGCGATCCCATCGCGAACGGGCCCGCGGGGACGTCCACCCATGCCTGCGTCCCCTCCGGCGGCGCGAGCACGCCTTCGCCGGGTCCCAGGAGTCCGGCGATCGCGAGAGTCTGGCGCATCGTCTCACGGTGCTGGTGCTCGTGGCGCACGACCATCTCCGCGATCGTCCCGTCGGCGGCGCCGTCGCCGGTGAGCACCCCGATGCTCCGCTCGCGGACGGCGGCCGCGTACTCGCGCGCGTCGTGCGAGCCGAGCACCTCGATCTCGCCGCGGATCGCGCGCGGGGTCTCGAACGCGTCGTACGCGCTCGCGAGGTCCTCGCGCAGCAGGTCCAGACCGCCGAGGCGATGGGCGATCCACAGGTCCTCGTACGCGGCGATGTGCCCGAGGTCCCACACCAGCGGGCTCATGATCGGCGAGTGGACGCGCTCGAGCTGCTCGTCGTCGAGGTGCGCCACGAGCGCGAGCGTGAGCGCCCTCGCGCGCTCGAGCGCATCCACGAGGAGCTCGCACTCCGCTGCGGTGCTGCCCGCTTTGGACACGTCGAGCGCCATCTGCGGCCCCACTCTAGGCGCTCGCCGTCGAGGCTCCCGTGAAATCGGAATGAACTCGCTGCGCGCGCCGATCGCGCGCCGCGCGTGCGTCGTGTGCATTACGCGCCGCGTCCCCGGCCCGGAGCGCGAGGCCGCGTCCGATGCGCGGCGCTCCTCACTCCGTATCCGAAGGCGACGCGGCGTCGTCGACGAACACCGACAGGCGCTCGCGCAGCAGCAGGCTCGCCGGGACGTGCCGCGTGGGCCGTCCGAGCATCCGCGTGACCGCGTCGGCCTTCGAGCTGCCGGTCGCGAGCATCACGCAGCGGCGCGCCGCGCGCAGCACAGGGAGGCTCAGCGTGACGCGCTCGGGCGGCGGCTTGGGGGAGTTGCGCACGCCGAGGCACGGAGAACGCGCGCTCGCGCGTAGCGTCGCAGCGCCCGGGAACAGCGACGCGACGTGTCCGTCCGGTCCTATGCCGAGCACGATCACGTCGAGCGCCGGAAGGAGCGACCCCGCGGCGGGTGCGACGCGCGCGCGCAGCGCGCGGCCGTAGCGGCGCGCAGCGCGCAGCGGGCCGAGCTCTCCCTCGATCCGGTGGATGCGCTCGTCCGTCAGTCCCGTCGCTTCCGCGAACAGCGTCTGGCGCGCGAGCTTGTAGTTGCTCTCGTCATCATCCGGCGGCACGCAGCGCTCGTCGGCGAACCAGACCTCGACGCCCTCCCAGTGCTCGACCTCGCGCGCGAGCAGCGCGTAAGCGCGCGCCGGGGTCGACCCCCCGCTCAGCGCGAGATGCGCGACCCCGCGTTCGCGCAGCGCGCTCGCGAGCAGGCGCGCGACCTCCGCAGCGGTTCGCTGCGACGCGCCCTCAGCGTCGGCGCACGTCGTCAGGCGCGTCACGCCGTCGCGAGGTCCGGGAGCATCGACTGCGCGGCGCCAAGCGCCGGCGTGTATGTCGGATCGCGCAGGAGCGCCTGGCGGATCCCCTCGCCGAGTATCCCCGACTCGCCGCGCGAAGCGCCCAGCAGCGTCCACGAGCGCTCGTCCCCGTCGGGCTCGCGCTGGTGCGCGCGCAGTCCGCCCGCGCCGCGATCCAGGCGCACGCGCAGGCCCGAGCGGCACGTGACCTCAACGCCCGCGAGCCCCGGCACCTCGAGCTCGGGAGCGGACGTCAGCTCGAGCGCGACCTCGCCCGCGTCCGCGCGCGCGGCGCCGGCGAGGGTCCGCGCCCCGCCGTTGTGTGCCGCCGCGCGCATCGCGCTCGGCTCCCAGCCCAGACGCGAAGAAAGCCAGCCCGCGAGCAGCATCGCCGCTACGGTCGAGGAGGGGTGATGGCGCACGCGCATCGCCTCGATCTGCGGCAGTTCCGCTCGCATCCGGCCGGAATCGAATACGGCCGCGATCCGCTCACGCCACGGCGTCGTACGCAGCCACGCGAGGTCTACCACGTACACGCGTCGGGAGAGCTCGCACGCGCGCCTGATCGCCGCGTGCCACACCGGCTCGTCGATCGAGTCCACGAGCGCCGCCTGCGCGAGGCTCAGAAGCGCCTCCGCCGCGTCCTCGTGTCCGTGCGGCGACCACAGCAGCGTCGGCAGGTCGGTTACGACGAGCGGGTCCGCGATCGTGTGCAGGTCGTCGAGGTGGTGCGGTCCGATCCGCACCACGACCGTCTCGCGAAGTAGCGCGAGCTCGCCCGATGCGGGCTCGTCGGCGGCTATGCTCGCACGCGCGTCCAGGCGCTCGCGGCGCGGGTCGTACGCGAGCACGATCACGCGCGAGGCGTGGTAGCGCCCGACGCCGCGCAGGCGGTTCGCGACTTCGCCGCTCCAAGCGTCCTCGACGAACACCAGCATGTTCAGAACGCGCGCGGGCGCGTAGGCGGCGTTTTCGGCGTGCCGCTGCGCGAGCAGCTCGCGCAGCGCCGCTTCGATCGCGTCCGGCGTAGTTCCCTGAGCGCTCCAGACCGCGTCGTTGCGCGCCATCAGATCGCGCGCCAGCTGTCGCCGTCGCGTAGGAGCGCCTCCGCATCCTCTGGTCCCTGCGAGCCGGCTTCGTATTTCGCCAGCGGGCCCGGGGTTCCAGACCACGCGCCGAGGATCGGGTCGCATATCCGCCACTGCGCCTCGACCTCGTCGTTGCGAGTGAACAACGTCGCGTCACCGCGCATCGCGTCGGTGATCAGGCGCTCGTAGGCCTCCGGCGATTGCGAGAGGAACGAGGTCCCGTAGAGGAACTCCATGTTGACCGGGCGGATGATCATGCGCGTACCCGGGATCTTTGCGCCCAGCCTCAGGGACACGCCCTCGTTGGGCTGCAGGGTGAGCACGAGCTGGTTGGGCCGCACCCCCAGCGACCCTTGCGCCGAGAACGCGAGGTGAGGCACCGGCTTGAGCGTCACCGCGATCTCGGTCACCTTGCGCGCGAGGCGCTTGCCCGTGCGCAGGTAGAACGGGACGCCCGCCCAGCGCCAGTTGTCGACTTCGAGGCGCAGGGCCGCGTAGGTCTCGGTCGTCGAGTCCTCCGGCACACCCTCCTCTTCGAGGTAGCCGGGCACCGATTCGCTGCCCGCGTGGCCCGCCGCGTACTGCGCGCGCACCGCGATCTGCGGGACCTCCTGCACTGTCGGCTCCGGAACCGAGTGCAGCACCTTTACCTTCTCGTTGCGCACATCTTCCGCGGTGAAGCTCGCGGGTGGCTCCATCGCGACGTGGCACAGCAGCTGCAGCATGTGGTTCTGGATCAGGTCGCGAAGCGCGCCGGCGGCGTCGTAGTAGGAGGCGCGGCTGCCGATCCCGATGTCCTCCGCGGCGGTGATCTGCACGCTGTCGATGTAGTTACGGTTCCACAGCGGCTCGAACATCCCGTTGGCGAACCGGAACGCCATCATGTTCTGCACCGTCTCCTTGCCCAGGTAGTGGTCGATGCGGAACACCTGCGACTCGTCGAAGATCGCGAGCACGCGCCGGTTGAGCTCCTGCGCGCTCGCGAGCGTCGTCCCGAACGGCTTCTCGACGATCAGCCGCACGTCTCCCGGTTCGTGGTGCTCGAGGCGCGCCTTCCCCAGCGCCTCGACGATCACCGGGAAGAACGCCGGCGCCGTCGAAAGGTAGAACGCGCGGTTGAGCGGTTCGCCCGCTGCGGACTCGAAATGGCCGAGCACCTCCTCGAGGCGCTCGTAGACCTTCGGGTCGTCGAACGTGCCGGGCAGGTACTTGACTTCGCTCAAGAGGGTCTTGAGCACGTCCTCGTCGGGCGTGCGGCGCGAGAAGTCGCGGATCGCCTGCGCGCACTCCTTGCGATAGTCCTCGTGCGCGCGTTCGCGGCGCGCGATCCCCACCAGGTGGAAGCGCTTGGGGAGCGCGCCGTCGTGAGCGAGGTTGTACAGCGCGGGCAGGAGTTTGCGCCGCGCGAGGTCGCCCGTCGCGCCAAAGATCACGAGCGTCGTCGGCGCGACCGGCTGGCGCTCGAGCCCTTCGTTGAGCGGGTTCTCGCCGAGCGCCGCGGTCTCCGGCGGGCTCTGTGTTACGGCCACGCTCAGCGTCCCCCGCGCGCCGTCGAGCCGGTGCGTTCGCGGGCCCGCTGCTTCCCGTCCCGCGTCGTCTTGTCCGCGCCCTTGCGCTTCGCGCCGCTGCTCGGCGCGTCCGCCGCGGCCGCGGCGGGCGCGCTGACGACCGCGTGGCCGCCGAACTGGTTGCGCAGGGCCGCGAGCACGCGGTCGGCGAAGTCGCCGTTGCCGCGCGAGCGCAGGCGCGCGTACAGCGAAGCGGTGATCACCGGCGTCGGGACGTCGTGCGCGGTCGCGTCGGCGATCGTCCAGCGTCCCTCGCCGGAGTCCTCGGTGTAGCCCTCGATCGCCTCGAGCCCGTTGCCCTCGGCTTCGAACGCGCGAGCCGCCAGTTCGCACAGCCACGAGCGCACCACCGAGCCCTGCCCCCACAGGTGCGCGATGCTCGCGTTGTCGAGCTCGTACTCGCACTTGTCGAACACTTCGAAGCCCTCCGCGTACGCCTGCATGAGCCCGTACTCGATCCCGTTGTGGACCATCTTCACGTAGTGGCCGGCGCCGGCTCCGCCGAAGTGCAGCCAGCCGCGCGGGCCGATCGCCGCACGACTCTGCTCGTTCGTCTCCGGCGCGAGCACGTCGAGGATCGGCGACAGCGCCTTGACCGCCTTGCGGGGTCCGCCCACCATCATGCAGTACCCCACCTCCAGGCCCCAGACGCCGCCTGAGACGCCGACGTCGACGTAGGAGATCCCGCGCTTGCGCAGCGCCTTCGCGCGGCGCTTGTCGTCGGTCCAGCGCGAATTGCCGCCGTCGATGATCGTGTCGCCGGCCTCGAACAGCCCCGCGAGCTCCTCCACGGTGCTCTCGGTCGGGTCGCCCGCGGGCACCATCACCCACGCCATCCGCGGCGCGCGCAGCTGGCCGGCGAGGTCCTTCAGCGACTTCGCGCCCGACGCCCCGTCCTTCACCGCTCGCTTCACCGCTTCGCCGTCGAAGTCGAACGCGACGACCTCGTGCTCGGACTGCGAGCGGATGCGTCGAACCATGTTCCCGCCCATCTTTCCCAGCCCCACGAAGCCGATCTGCGTCATCTGCTCACGTCTCCTCACTGTCGTTGGTTGCGTGCGCCGCCGCGTGCTCGTTGCGCGAGCGCAGGCGCGTCGTCAGCTCGCGCAGCGCGGTCCCGGCGTGATCGCCGTTCAGGCGAACGTGGGCGGCCGCGAGCCCGAGCTCGCGAAGGGTCTGCAGATCGCCGATCGCCTGGGCGTTCTTCAGCGTCGTGAACGAGTAGCGAGCGCCCGGGATCGGGACGTCCGTCGGGCCGTCGTGGATCAGTTGGATGAACAGCCCCGTCTTGGGGCCGCCCTTGTGGAACTGGCCAGTGGAGTGCAAGAAGCGGGGGCCGTATCCGAACGTCGTCGTCGCCTCCGAAGCGCCGATCTCGCCGGCGCGGATCGCCTCGCGCAGCTCGGCGGCGGCGCCGTCGAAGTCTTCGTCCGGCTCGACGTAGCCCATGATCGCGACATACCCCGGGGGTGAGGCGCCCGCGAGCAGGCGCCGCACTGCCGGGACCGCGGCGCTCGCAGGCTGCTGCAGCTGCCCCGAGGCTTCGAACTCCTCGAGCACTCGCTTCGTCGCGTCCTTGGCCTGCTGCACGTTGGGCTGGTCGAAGGGGTTGATCGACAGGCCCCAGCCCGCGACCGCGACCGTCAGCTCCGCGAGCATGAACACCCGTCCAAGGTCGCCGGGTCCGCGCGTCGGGATCGTGATGAGCGGATGCCCGGCGTCGGCGAGCTCGCGCGCCGCGACCTCGAGCTGCGGATCCGGTCGCTCGAGATCGGGAAGGTGCGCAAACACCCTGTCCTCGCCATACTCGTCCGCCCGGCCGAGCGGCTCGTCGGCCACCGGCAGGATGCCGGTGCCGTGCTTGCCGGTGGACTCCGCGAACAGCTGCTCGAGCCACAGGCCCAGCCCCGGGAGCGAATCGCCGATCAGGAACGTCAGCTTGTCACGGCCCGCCTGCGCGAGCGCGCTCAGGGCCGCCCCCAGCAGCACGTACGCGACGTGCTCGCCCGCGCCGGCCGGCGGCGCTCCGAGGCTCACGGCCGGCGCCGCCGGCGTGTCCCACGCGTGCGCCGCGCCCGCGAGCAGCGCGCGCGTGTCCAGCCCGATCAGGGCGGCGGGCACGATCCCGAACGGGGACAGCGCGCTGTAGCGCCCGCCGATGTCGGGGTCGCCGTGGAACGTGCGCCGGAAGCCGCGCTTGCGCGCGAGCTCCTCGAGGCCCGTGCCGGGGTCGGTGATCGCGATGAAGCTCTCGCCTCGCCCGACGAGCGAGAAGAAGTGCGCGAACAGCGACAGCGGCTCGACCGTCCCGCCCGACTTCGAGGACACGATGAACAGCGTGCGCTCGAGGTCGATCGCGGAGCCCACGCGCAGGATCGTCGCGGCGTCGGTGGAGTCGAGGACGTGCAGCCGCGGGTAGTCCTCCCGCGGCGCGAACGCGCGGCGCAGGACCTCGGGGGCGAGCGAGGACCCGCCCATGCCCAGAAGGACGACGTCCGCGATACCCTCGTCGCGCACCTGCGCGGCGAACGCCTCGAGCTCCGCGACCTGGTCGCGCAGGCGCTCGGCGATCGTCAGCCAGCCGAGCCGGTTGGCGATCTCGGGCGCGCCCGCGGGGCCCCAGAGCGTCGCGTCGCCCGCCCGCACCCGCTCCTGCACGCGCGACCGGGCCGCCTCCGCGAGCTTCTCGCCGATGCGCGCCGCCAGCGCGTCCGGCGCGCGCAGCCCGACGGCGAGTTCGCCCTTGCTCACAGTCACGATCGTAGTCGCCCGCCGTATACTGCCGCCCGGTGAGGAGATGAGCCGTACGCGCGTGTCCGTCCCGGCCGCGGCGGCGCAGCGATGAGCGCCACCTCGACGCGCGCCCTGCCGGACCGCAACCTCGCGCTCGAGCTCGTGCGGGTGACGGAGGCCGCGGCGCTCGCGGCCGCTCCGCTCGTCGGCATGGGAGACAAGGAGGCCGCCGACCAGGCCGCCGTGGACGGCATGCGCTACATGCTCCACTCGGTTCAGATGGATGGGATCGTCGTGATCGGCGAGGGCGAGAAGGACGAAGCGCCGATGCTCTACAACGGCGAGCAGATCGGCGACGGCTCGCCGCCGCAGGTTGACATAGCGGTCGACCCGCTCGAGGGCACCGAGCTCGCCGCGAACGGCATGCCGAGCGCGCTGGCCGTCATCGCGCTGTCCCCGCGCGGAACGATGTTCAACCCCGGCCCGGTCGTGTACATGGAGAAGATGGCCGGCTCCCCGGAGATCGCCGACCTGCTCGACCTCGACCGCCCGCTCGGCGAGACGATGCACCTGGTCGCCGAGCGCAAGCGCTGCGCGATCAGCGACGTGATGGTCGTCGTCCTGGACCGGCCGCGGCACGAGGCGGGGATCGCAGCGATCCGTGCGGCGGGCGCGCGCGTGCGACTGATCCCGCACGGCGACGTCTCCGCCGCCCTGCTCGCGGTCACGCACCGCTCGCCGGTCGACCTGCTGTGGGGTATCGGCGGGACGCCCGAGGGAGTCATCTCCGCCGCCGCAGTCAAGTGCCTCGGGGGCCAGATCCTCGGCCGGCTGTGGCCACGCGACGACGCCGAGCGCAGAGCGGCGATCGACGCGGGATACGACCTCGGGCGCGTGCTCACGCGCGACGAGCTGGTCGCCGCGGAGGACGTGTTCTTCTCCGCCACGGGCGTCACCGACGGCGAAGTCCTGCAGGGCGTGCGCTATCCCGGCGCGGGCGGCGCGACGACGGAATCGCTCGTCACGCGCTCGCGCTCGGGGACCATGCGGCGTATCCGCGCGACCCACGACCGCGAGAAGCTGCGCAC
>DATBCA010000096.1:0-4353 GCA_036270715.1 Solirubrobacteraceae bacterium | reverse complement strand
TAGAGCGCAGGGGCGCAGCTACGGCGCGGGCGCGCGCGTGCTCTCGCTGGGGATCGCGTGCACGGGGCTGCTGACGCTCGCGTACTTCTCCGTCTCGAGCCACGTGCTCGGCGGCGCGGCCGCGTCGCGGATCGCGCTGCTGTGGTCGGTGATGTTCGTGCTGATCTCGGTGATCTACCGGCCGATCGAACAGCTGCTCTCGCGCACGATCGCCGAGCGGCGCGCGCACGGACACGCCGAGCACCCGCTGCGCGTTCCGCTCGCGCTCCAGGGCGCGGTCACGCTCTGTTTCCTCGTGCTCGCGCTCGCGCTCAAAGGCACGATCACCGACCACGTCTTCGACCGTTCCGCGGCGCTCTACGACGTGCTCGTGGTGGGCACGCTCGCGTACGCCGCGAGCTACTTCGCGCGCGGCTGGCTGGCGGGACACGAGTACTTCGCGCTGTACGGAGGGCTCGTGCTGATGGAGGCCCTCTCGCGCCTCTGCTTCGCGCTCGCGGTGGCCGTCGGGATCGCCAGCGGGCAGACGGCGGTCGCGCTGGGGATCGCGGCGGCGCCGCTCGTCTCGCTGGTGGTCGTGCCCGCGGCGTTCGCGCGCCGTGCGGGCGAGCCGCGCGCGGGGCTCGATACGCCGATCACCGCCGACGAGGCCGACGCGGCGCTGGCCGGCCCGGGCACCGAGGGCGTACAGGAGGTGGCCGGCCACGCTTCGATCGCTCACGGCGAGCTCTCGCTGCGTCGCGGCGGCGGCTTCGCCGGCTGGGTGTCGGGGATCATGCTCGCGGAGCAGACGCTCCTGAACGCGGCGGTGCTGACGGTCGCGAGCACGTCGAGCGACAAAGTCCTCGCCGGCGTCGTCTTCCAGGTCCTTTTGATCGCGCGCGCGCCGCTGCAGCTGTTCCAGGCGATCCAGACCTCGCTGCTACCCCACCTCACCGGCCTCGAGGCCCGCGCGGGGCACGACGCCTTCGCGCGCGCCGTGCGCACGACCGTGCTCGCGATCACGGCGTTCGCCGCGGCGGTCTCGCTGGCGCTGCTCGCGGTCGGGCCGTTCGTCATGCGCCACCTGTTCGGCCAGCACTTCGCCTACGACCGCTTCGGGCTCGCGCTGGTGGGCGTCGGCATGGGCCTGCACCTCGCGTCCGGGGCGCTCAACCAGGCGGCGCTCGCGCGCGACGAGGCACGCGCGGCGGCGCTCTGCTGGCTCACGGCCGCGGGCGCGTTCCTCGCGTGGATGATCGGCGGGGCGGTCGGCGACGAGCTCGCGCGCACCGAGATCGGCTACGCGGGCGCGACGGCGCTGCTCGCTGCGCTGCTCTGGCGCGTGTACCGTCGCGGCCAGCCGCTCGTGCGCCGGCCGTCCGCCCGGGCGCGCCCTCAGAGCGCGCCGACGGAGCGCGCGATCTCGCGGTAGGCCTCGGCAGGGTCGGGCGCGGCGAAGATCGCGTTGCCAGCCACGAACACGCTCGCGCCGGCGTCGCGGCAGCGCGGGGCGGTGTCCGGCGCGACGCCGCCGTCGACCTCGACCGCGACGTCGGGGCCGACGACCTCGCGCACGCGGGCGATCTTCGCGGGCGAGCGCTCGATGAACCGCTGCGCGCCCCAGCCGGGGTTGACGGTCATGCACAGCGCGAGGTCGAACGCTCCGCCGAGCTCGGCGTAGGCGTCGACCGGAGTCGCGGGGTTGATCGCGACGCCGGCGGTGGCGCCGTGATCGCGGATCAGGCCGACGGCGCGCGCGACGTGGGGCGTGGCCTCGGCGTGCACGGTCAGCGAGTCCGCGCCCGCTGCGACGAAGTCGCCGATCAGGCGCTCCGGACGCTCGATCATCAGGTGCACGTCGAGGACCGCGCCGGCCTCGTGCACCTGCTCGCGCAGTCCCGCGACGACGATCGGGCCGACCGTGATCGGCGGCACGAAGTGCCCGTCCATCACGTCGACGTGGATCACGCGCGCGCCTGCCGCGAGCACCTCGCCGACCTGCTCGCGCAGGCGGGCGAAGTCGGCGGAGAGAATCGACGGCGCGACGCGCACGCCGCCGAGGATCGAGCGCGCGGTCAAATGGGCTGCAGCATCGAGTCGCCGCAGTTGTTGCACTTCAGGATCGCGGTCGTTGACATCCTCACGATCGTCGAGTGCTCACCGCAGTTGGGGCATACGGACGCGAGCTCGAAGCGGTGCAGGCAGTACACGCAGCGGTAGCGGCCCGGGAGGTTCGTCGGTCGCAGCCACGGCTCGGAGCAGTTGGGGCAGCGCGGCCCGAGGTCGACCGCTGGATCGGCTGCGGCAGCGCGCTCGTGCTCCATCTCAGCTCCGGCGAAGCCTCGCGATGAAGAAACCCGCGGTCCGGTCGCGGTGGGGCAGCGTGAGGGCAAATCCGGGGGCGTTCTCGCCGGCGAGCGCGTACGCGGGCAGCTCCGCGGCGAGGTCGTCGACGGCGAATTCGGCGTGGGATTCGAGAAACTCGGCCATCAGGTGCTCATTCTCGGCGCGCGAGATCGTGCAGGTAGAGTAGACAAGCAGGCCGCCCGGACGAAGAGCTCGCGCGGCCGCGGAGACGAGCGCCAGCTGCGTGCGCGCCATCCGCGCGACGTCGTCGGGCTCGAATCGCCAGCGCAGGTCGGCGCGCGCGGCGAGCGTGCCGAGGCCCGAGCACGGCGGGTCCACGAGCACGCGGTCATACAGCTCACCGGGCGGCCGCGCCCGCGTCGCGTCGGCGAGGACCACGCGCACGTTGGCGGCTTGCATCCGCGCGATCGTGCGCCCCAGCTCCCGCGCGCGCGCGGCGCTGCGCTCGAGCGCGATCACCTCTCCCCGCCCCTGCATGAGCGCGGCGAGATGCGTCGCCTTGCCGCCCGGGGCGGCACAGACGTCGAGCACGCGCTCGCCCGGCGCGGGCGCGAGCGCGCGCGCGACGTGCATCGCGGCGCGTGACTGCGCGATGAACGCGCCCTCGCTCCACATCGGCGAGGCGTGGACGTCGAGCGGGCCGTCGAGCACGACCGCCTCGGGGAGCCCGGCGTCCAGGTGCGCGGCGCGCAGCGCGCGCGCGACGGCCGGCGCGTCGCTCACGAGCGTGTTCGCGCGCAGCGCGACCTCGGAGGGCTCGTTGTCGGCCGCCATCAGCGCGCGCGCCTCCCGCGCTCCCAGCTGCTCCCACCACTCGCGCGCGACCCAGTCGGGGTGCGAGTGCATGACCGCCGCGCGCTGCGGCGTGTCGTCGGACAGATCCGCCAGCAGCGAGTCCCGGCCCTCGCGCGCGGCGCGGCGCAGGACGGCGTTGACGAGGCCGTGGCCGCCGCGCGCGGAGCGCTTGGCGAGCTCGACCGCGTCCGCCACGACGGCGCGGTCGGGCGCGCCGTCGAGGTAGCAGAGCTCGTAGAGCCCGAGGCGTAGCGCCGCGAGGATCGGCGGGTCGAGCCGCGCGGGCGCGCGTTCGGCGAGCCGCTCGACGAAGTGGTCGAGCGTGCGCTTGCGCTGCACGGCGCCGTACGCGAGGCGCATCGCGAGCGCGCGATCGCGCTGGTCGAGCGCGGCGGCGCGATCCTGCAGCGCGCGGTCGGCGAACTCGCCGTGCTCGGTGACGCGGCGCAGCACGTCGTAGGCGCAGCGGCGCGCAGGCGCGAGGAAGGCGGGCGTGTTCACGGCCATCAGCTGATGATGGCTACCCCGCGCGCGCGGCGCGGGCGGGCGCGAGCACGAGCGCGAGGTCCTCGGCCAGCGCGCGCGCCTCGTCGGCGGCGAGCGTCGCGATCGTCACCCGCACGGCGGGCGCGGAGCCGGGCAGCCGGTAGGGCTCGCCGGGCGCCAGCACCCAGCCTCGCTGCAACATCCCGGCGACGACCGCGGACTCGTCGGAGACGGGCACCCAGACGTTGAGCCCGCACGCGCCGCTGGCGCGGATTCCGCGCTCGGAAAGGCACTCGAGCAGCCGCTCGCGGCGCTGCGCGTACGTAACGGCCGCGCGCGCGATCGAGTCTGTGACCTCGCGATCGCTCCACAGCGAGACGACGAGCCGCTGGAGCACGTGGCTGACCCACCCGGGCCCGCAGCGCTGCGCGCCCTCGACGAGCGCGGCGGTACGCGCGTCGGCGGCGAGGATCGCGACGCGGATGTCCGGCCCGAGCTCCTTGGCGACCGACCTGGTCGCCGCCCACGGGCCGCTCGCGGGAAGCGTCGTGTGCAGGGGCACGCCCGCGGCGTCGCCGAGGTGGTCGTCCTCGACCACGAGGACCCCGGGCGCGGACGCGAGCGCCCGTCGCAGCGCGCGCGCGCGCTGGATGTCGAGGGCCGCACCGGTGGGGTTCTGCCCTCGGGGCGTGATCACCGCCGCGCGCGCCCCGCGGCCGATCG
>DATBCA010000095.1:0-6515 GCA_036270715.1 Solirubrobacteraceae bacterium | reverse complement strand
TGGATCGCGCTGCTCGCGCGCCGCGGAGGCCGAACCGCCGTGCTCGCAACGCCCGGCTGACGCGGGCAGGGCGAGCGCCAAGCGCGTGCGCTGCTGCGCCCGCGAGTCGCCGAGCGAGCGCGTCAAGCCATAATCGTCGCGTGGCCACCGGAACGATCCTCTCCGAGGTGTTTCCCCTGGGCAGCCGCTGCTCTGAGAGCGGGCGGCTCGAGCTGGGGGGCTGCGACGCGATCGAGCTCGCGCGCGAGTTCGGCACGCCCGCTTACGTCGTCGCCGAGGACGACCTGCGCGCGCGTGCGCGCGCGTTCCTCGCCGCCGGGCGTGACGCCGGCCACGCGGACCTTCACGTGTGCTTTGCCTCGAAGGCCTTTCCGTGCACCGCCGTGCTCGAGGTGTTCGCGCAGGAGGGCCTCTGGTGCGACGTCGCCTCGCGTGGCGAGCTGCACCTCGCGCTCGGCGCGGGCTTTCCCGCGGAGCGGATCGTGGTGCACGGCAACGCGAAGTCGCGTGAGGAGCTCTCGCAGGCGCTCGACGAGCGCGTCGGCCTGCTCGTGATCGACAACTTCGACGAGATCGAGCGGCTGCGCGAACTCGTCGCCGAGCGCCGATCCGGCGAGCCGCCTCAGCAGGTGCTCGTACGCGTGACGCCGGACGTGCGCGGCGACACGCACGAGAAGATCTCGACCGGGCAGGCGGACTCGAAGTTCGGCTTCTCCATGGAGCACGCGGCGGAGGGAATCGAGCGGGCGGGGTCGGTTCCTGGCCTCGCGCTCGAGGGTCTGCACGCGCACATCGGGTCGCAGCTGCTCGAGCTCGAGCCATTCCGCGCTGCCGCGCGCGAGCTCGCAAGGCTCGGCGAGTTCCCCGTGTGGGATCTCGGTGGCGGCCTCGGCGTGCGCTACACCGCGCGCCAGGCGCCGCCGCCGTCGATCGAGGACTACGTCGGCGCGGTCGCCGGCGCCGCGGCGGCGCACCGCGCCGATCCACGCGCGCGCCTGCTGCTCGAGCCCGGGCGCGCGCTCTGCGCGAACGCGGGGGTAACGCTCTACACGGTCGAGAGCGTCAAGCAGAACGTCTCGCGCTGGGTCGCCGTGGACGGTGGCATGTCGGACAATCTGCGCCCCATGCTCTATGCCTCGACCTACGAAGCGCACGTCGCCGACCGCCTCGAGGGGGGCGATCGCTGCGTCCTCGCGGGGAAGCACTGCGAGTCCGGCGACGTTCTCGTCGCCGACGCGCTGCTCGACGACCCCCGGCAGGGCGATGTGATCGTCACGCCGGTCACCGGCGCCTACGGTTACGCGATGTCCAACAACTACAACGGGATCGCGCGGCCGCCCGTGATCTTCGTGCGCGACGGCAACGCACGCGTGGTGGTCAGGCGCGAGGCCGTGCAGGAGCTCACGGCGCGCGATGTCCGCTAGCCCCCGAGGCGCGAGCGGCCAGGTGCCGTTCCGCGTCGGCCTGCTCGGGCACGGCACCGTCGGCGCCGCATTCGCGACGCTGCTGGACGAACGCGCCGATGAGATCGAGCGCTTCAACGGCCGCCGCCCGGTGCTCGGTGGGGTGCTCACGCGCTCGCGCGGCGACTTCGCGGAGATCCTTGCGGACGCCGACCTGATCGTCGAGGTGATGGGCGGCATCGACCCCGCGCGCGACTACCTGATGCGCGCGATCCGCGCCGGCAAGGATGTCGTCAGCGCGAACAAGCAGCTGCTCTCGCAATTCGGCGAGGAGCTGTTCGAGGCCGCGCGCGAAGAGGGCGTCAGGCTCCGCTTCGAGGCCGCCGTCGCGGGCGTCGTGCCCGTCGTGCGCGTGCTCGAGGAATCGCTCAGCGCGACGCCGATCGAGCGCATCCACGGAATCGTCAACGGCACGACCAACTACATCCTCACCGAGATGTCCAAGGGCTCGAGCTACGCCGAGGCGCTCGGCGAGGCACAGCGCATCGGCTATGCCGAGGCCGATCCCAGCGACGACGTCTCCGGGCGCGACGCCGCCGCGAAGATGGCGATCCTCGCGCGGCTCGCGTTCGGCTCGCCCGTCCACCTCAACGACGTGCGCTACGAAGGGATCGAGCACCTGCAGCACGATGACCTCGAGTACGCGCGCGAGCTCGGCCTCGGGCTGAAGCTCGTGGGCACCGCGGAGCGCATCGACGGCGGCGTCTCGGTCCACGTGCTGCCGACGCTCCTATACGGCGGCCATCCGCTCGCGAGCGTCGCGGGACCATTCAACGCCGTGACCGTCGAGTCACAGACGATCACTGAGATAACCATGTCGGGGCCCGGCGCCGGCGGGCGCCAGACGGCCAGCGCGGTGCTCGGAGACGTCGTCAGCGTGATGACCGGCGGCGCCCGCCCGCCAGCTCCGCCACTCCCGCTCGAGCTCATCACCGACGTGCGCAGCGCGTTCTACGTGCACCTCGAGATGGAAGACAGGCTGGGCGTGCTCGCGACTGTCACCAAGATCCTCGGCGACAACGACGTCTCGATCAAGTCGGTCGTCCAGCGCGGCCTCGGCGAGGGCTCGCGCCTCGTGATGGTCACCCACCCGGTGCTCGAGTCGAGCCTGCGCAAGGCGCTCGCGCAGGTCGCCGAGCTCGAGTCCGTCCACGGGCGACCGCGCACAATTCGTGTTATCGAAGAGGAGTTCGTATGACATACACGCCCGTGCCCCTGCCGCGGGTCGAAGGAGCCGCGTTCACCGGGACGCATGTCCCGCTGATCGAGCGCTACCTCGACCGGCTGCCCTTCGAGGAGGGCGACAAACTGGTGAGCCTCCAGGAGGGGTCGACACCACTCCTGCGCGCTCCGGTGCTGTCCGAGATCGTCGGCGCGAACGTGCGCCTGAAGCTCGAGGGCGCGAACCCGACCGGGTCGTTCAAGGACCGCGGCATGACGTGCGCGGTCTCGGCGGCCATACGCGATGGCGCGAAGGCGGTGATCTGCGCGTCGACCGGAAACACCGCCGCGAGCGCCGCCGCGTACGCCGCGCGCGCCGGCATCACGTGCGCGGTGATCGTGCCGGAGGGCAAGATCGCGCAGGGAAAGATGGCGCAGACGCTCGTGCACGGCGCGCGCGTGATCTCCCTGAGCGGGAACTTCGATCAGGCGCTCGAACTCGTCCGCGAGCTCACCGAGTCGCATCCCATCGTGCTCGTCAACTCCGTCAACGAGTACCGCATAGAAGGCCAGAAGACCGCCGCATTCGAGATCGACGAGGAGCTCGACGGCATGCTCGAAGCGCTGTGCATTCCCGTTGGCAACGCCGGGAACATCACCTCCTACTGGCGGGGCTTTCAGGAGGTCGACGCCGCGCCGAGGCTGTTCGGGTTCCAGGCCGCAGGCGCCGCGCCGCTCGTGGAAGGCCACCCGATCGAGCACCCGGAGACGGTCGCGAGCGCGATCCGCATCGGCAATCCCGTGCGCTGGGAGGACGCGATCGCCGCCGCGCGAGACTCGCGAGGATCGATCCGCGCCGTCACCGACTCGGAGATCCTCGCCGCCTTCAGGCTGCTCGCGTTCCGCGAAGGGATGTTCTGCGAGCCCGCCTCCGCCGCCTCCGTCGCGGGCCTGCTCAAGTACGGTGCCGACGGCGCGCAGGAGGTCGTGTGCGTGCTCACGGGGCGCGGGCTCAAGGACCCTGAGACCGCGATCGCTCACAACGACGGCCGCGTGATCGCATGCGCGGTCGAGATCGGCCGCATCGAGGAAGCGGTGCTGGGTGATCCGTAGGCGCGTCGTGCGCGCGCCCGCGTCGTCGGCGAACCTCGGGCCTGGCTTCGATTGCATGGCAGCTGCCCTCGGCCTGCACCTCGAGGTCGAGGTCGCCGAGACGGGCACGTTCGCGGTCGAGACCGACCTCGCCATCGCGAGGGGGCGCGAAAACCTCTGCGTGCGTGCGTTCGAGCGGCTGCACCCCGCGGACGCGTTCACGTTCACGATCTCTTCGCAGATCCCGCTCGCCGGCGGACTCGGCTCGAGCGCCGCCGCGATCGTCGCCGGGCTCACCGCCGCCGATCACCTGTTCGAGCTCGACGTCGACGTGCTCGCGCTCGCGATCGAGCTCGAGGGCCATCCCGACAATGTCGGCGCTGCGCTGCGCGGCGGCTTCGTCGTGATCGCCGACGGACAGGTCGCCTCGATGCAGGCCCCGAGCGGGCTCGAGGCGCTAGCGGTCGTGCCGCACACCGCGGTGCGCACGAGCGCCGCGCGCGCCGCCCTTCCCTCCGAGGTCCCGCTCTCGGACGCCGTCTTCAACGTCGCTCACGCTTCGCTGCTCACGCTCGGGCTCGCCACCAGCGATCTCGACCTGCTCGCGCGTGGGCTTCAGGACCGCCTGCACCAGCAGCGCCGCGCCGCGCTGTACCCGCAGTCGCTCGAGCTGGCCGCCCGCGCCCGCGAGCTCGGCGCTCTCGGCGCGACCATCTCCGGCGCCGGCCCAACGGTGCTCGTGTGGTGCTTCTACGAGCAGACCGGCGCCGTCGCCGACGCGCTCGCCCCCGAGATCGACGGCTGGGCCACGCTCATCCGCGCGCCCTTCGAACAGCAGGGCGCGTACGTGGTCGAGATGTAGCGAGTGTCCTCAGGACACTAGGACGAGGCGCCCGCGCCGAGCTCCTCGGAGCGCTCGGCAGGATCGTCGTGCCCGTGTCCGTCGCCCGGCGGCTGCGCGCCGTCGACGATCCGCTCGCGATCGGGCGCATGCACGTGCGCGTCCGCGGCCGGCACGTCCTCGGGCTCGGTCTCCTCTCGCGTCGGCACGTTCGGGGAGAGCCCATCGGCAGGCGGTGCGGGTGCGGGGGCGGGGGCTCCAGGGCGTGCCTCGGACGCGCCCACGACAGCGGGCGCCGTGGCGACGGGGTCCCCCAGCGCCGGCAGTCGCGCGAGCACCTCGTCGGCCAGCGCGATGTAGTCGGCGCCGAGGTCGGGCCGGTGGTCGAGGATCGAGACGGCGCGCTCGGCCGATTCGGCGTATGCGATCGACGCGCGGACGACCGTGTCGAACACCTGCGATCCGAAGCGCTCGCGCAGCGAGGCGAGCGCCTCGCGGCTGTGAACGGTGCGCATGTCGGCGACGTTGAGCAGGAGGCCGACGAGACTGAGACCCGGGTTGAGGCTGTCGCGAGCGAGATCCACGACCTCGATCGCCTGCTCGACGCCCTGCAGCGCGAAGTACTGCGCCTCGGCGGTGATCAACGCACGGTCGGCGGCGACCAGCGCGTTGACGGTCAGCAACCCGAGCGAGGGCGGGCAGTCGATCAGGATCAGCTCGTAGGGCGGGGGCGCCTTCGCGATCGCGCGCCGGAGCGTGAGCTCGCGTCCCATCTTGCCGCCGAGAAGCAACTCCGCCTCGGCGAGGCTGAGGTTCGCGGGGACCATGTCCTGGTGCGTCGCCTCGCCGACGGACGCGGTCCCGAGGAGCACCTCGGCGATCGTCGGCTGCACGTCGGGAGGCAGGTCGAAGTAGTCGGAGAGGTTCCCCTGCGGGTCGAGGTCGATCGCGAGCGTGCGCACGCCCCTGCGCCGGAAGGCGTCGGAGAGGGTGCGAACGACGGTGGTCTTGCCCGTGCCGCCCTTCTGCGAGAGCACGGCGATCGTGTAGGCCATCGACCGCCGATACTACGCCGAGGGCGCCATTGCGTGCCGCTCCCCCGGAGGGGCTCCGATCCGTCGATCGGGCGGGCTCAGGATGCCTGCGCGCCGCCGGGGATGACGATAAAGCCGAGGCGGTAGCGGCCGACGACGATCTCGTCGCCGTCCTTGAGGACCCTGCCCTCGATTCGCTCGCCGTTCACGAACACGCCGTTGAGGCTGCGGTCGTCGAGCACCCGCACGCCGTCGGGCTGGCGCACGATCAGCGCGTGGCGGCGCGAGACCGTCGGGTCGTCGAAGCGCACGTCGGCGGCGAGGCTGCGCCCGATGCGTGTCCACTCGCGCGTGAGCGGCACGATTCTCGTCTCCTCGCCTTCCCTGAAGGCAACGTACTCGCCGCCGGTCGAGATCTTCTCGCGCGCGGCCGCGATCAGGTCCTCGTGCTCGCTCGGCTCCGGGCGCGAAAGCGCGCCGCCGTGGCGCATCGTCTCCTGGCCCGGCTCGTGCGAGGTGCCTTCGACGCCTTCGCCCTCACCCTGGCTGAACAGTGAAGTGCGCGCGAAGTCGTCGGCACCGCACTCTGGGCACACGCTCAGTCTGTCGAGCGCGGTCAGCGTCAGCACGTAGCCACAGCTGCGGCAGCGAAACGATCCGGCGCCCACGAACACGTCGGCGGCGGGGAGCTCCCTTTCGATGGCCTGCTCCTTCCTTGCTCGGAACTGCTCCCGAGTGGTCTGCATTGAAGGAACGTTGGAGCCGATCATAACAAGTCCCGTCCGTTCTCCGCCCAGCACGCGCCGCGCTCACGCTCGGCGCGCCGCCTGCGCGGGCTGCTCAGATTTCACGAGGATTTTTACCCCCTGAGGAGGGGCCGAAACCGGTTTGTAGGCGAAAGTTGGAGCGCGTCGCACGCACGGC
>DATBCA010000094.1:0-1994 GCA_036270715.1 Solirubrobacteraceae bacterium | reverse complement strand
GTCGTGCGGAAAGTGCACGCCGTGCCGCGAGGGGACGAACTGGACGGTGAAGATGCTCGAACGGATCGAGTCGGGCGAGGCGACGCCGATGGACCTCGACATCATGAGCTCGGTCTGCGACGACATCATCGGCAACTGCCTGTGCGTGCTCGGCGACGCGATGGCGATGCCGATCGCGTCGATCATCAAGCGCTTCCGTGGCGAGCTCGAGGCGCACATGGAGCGCGCGCGCGACAGCTCGGGGCGCCTCGCGCGGGGCGGCGCTGGGGTCCCGCTGGCGGCGCTGGGGGGCTCGTGATGCCGCGCCCGGCGAAGCGTACGATCACGTTCACGATCGACGGCCGCGAGGTGCAGGCGGCGGAGAACACGATGCTCGTCGACGCGGCGCGCGGCGGCGACGTAGAGATCCCGGTGTTCTGCTACGAGCCCAAACTCGGCGAACCCGTCGGCGCGTGCCGCATGTGCCTCGTCGAGATCGAGGGCATCGGCAAGCTCCAGACCGGCTGCTCGACGGCCGTCAAGGACGGCATGGTCGTCCACACGCAGAGCGAGCACGTGAAGGCAGCCCAGCGCTCGGTCGTCGAGTTCCTGCTCGTCAACCACCCGCTCGACTGCCCCGTGTGCGACAAGGGCGGCGAGTGCCCGTTGCAGGACATCTCGTACGGTTGGGGCGGCGGCATCTCGCGCTTCACCGACCCCAAGCGCCACTTCGTCAAGCCGCTCGAGCTCTCGCCGAAGATCGCGATCGACAGGGAGCGCTGCATCCTCTGCTACCGCTGCGTGCGCTTCTCGCAGGAGATTGCCGAGGACTACCAGCTCGTGCTCCTGGACCGCGCCGCGGAGTCGTTCGTCTCGACGTTCGACGGCCATCCCTACGTCGCGCCGTTCAGCGGCAACATCATCGAGCTGTGCCCCGTCGGGGCGCTCACCTCGCTCGACTACCGCTTCCGCGCCAGGCCGTGGGACAACGAGAGCGCCGGCACCGTCTGCACGCTGTGCCCCGCGCAGTGCAACGTCAGCCTCACCGTGCGCGACGAGAACGTCATGCGCGTGCTCGCGCGCGAGAACGCCGACGTCGACGACGGCTGGCTGTGCGACGCCGGCCGCTTCGCCTATCCCTCCGTGACGGGCGCGCGCAACGGCAACGGCTCCACCGCGCTCGAGATCGTCCACGCCGGCGTCCCGACCGCCGCCGGGCGCGCTGCGCCGGCGCTCGAGCGCCCGCCCGGCGCCGCGGCGAGCGGCGCCGCGCGCCGTGTACATGCCACGGCCACCTACGAGCCGCGGCCAGGCGCGCGCGTGACCGAGCCGCTGCTGCGCGACGGGGGCACGCTGCGCCCGGTGTCCTGGGAGCGAGCGCTCGAGGAGGCCGCGCACGCGCTGCGCCGCGCGCGGGGGCGCACGGGCGGCCTCGCGGGCGGCGGAACCACCAACGAGGAGGGCCTGCTGTTCGCGGAGCTGATGCGCGAGGCGCTCGAGTCGCCGCACGTCGACTCGCGCGCGGCGGGCGCGCTCGACCTCGAGCTGATGCACGCGCTCGCGGACCCGCGCCTTCAGGCGACGGTCTCCGACCTCGAGTTCGCGCACACGGTGCTCGTGCTCGACTGCGACCCGCTCGCCGATGCGCCGATCCTCGACCTGCGGCTGCGCAAGGGCGTTCGCCGTCACGGCCTGCAGCTGCTGCGCCGCACCGGAGAGGACCTCGCCGCGCTCGCGAAGAGCGCCGGCGAGCTGCAGCAGGCGGGTGAGGAGATCGTCGTGCTCTGGGGCGAGCGCTTGACCGACGCTCCCGACGGGCACGAGCGCGCACGCGCGCTGCTCGAGCTTGCGTCCGCGCTCGGGCTCGCCGAGGCCGGCGGCGCGGGTCTGCTGGAACTCCCCGCGCGCGCGAACGGACGCGGCCTGCGCGAGGCGGGCGTGCTGCCGAACGCGCGCCCGGGGCTGGCGCCCGCGGACGCGGACGGCCTGGACGCGCGCGGCATCGCGGGCGCTCT
>DATBCA010000093.1:0-2983 GCA_036270715.1 Solirubrobacteraceae bacterium | reverse complement strand
CGGCAGGCCGATCGCGTGGAAGAACTCGAGCACCTCGACGGGCGTCGGCGCGGCGCCGACGTTGATCGCCTCCACCTGGTCGAGCCCGAGCATCGTGCGCAGGCCCGAGAAGATCTCCGCGTCCGCGCGCGCTACGCGCTCCGCGAGCTCCGCCGGCACGTCCTCGCCGCGCTGCTCCATGCGCACCTTCTCGAGCGCCGCCTCGAGCGCTGCTTCCGTCGCCGCGCGCTGCTCGGGCGGCTGGCCGGCGATCATCGTCTCGAGGCCTGCCTTCAGCTTCTCCCAGATGCGCGGCACGGCGAAGAACCAGCTCGGGCGGACTTCAGGCAGGTAGGAGAGGACCTGGCGCGGGTCGTCGCAGCACGTGATCTGCAGACCGAAGACCATCGGTAGGTAGTGGTGCGCGTTGCGCTCGGCGACGTGCGCGGCGGGCAACCACGAGATGACGCGCCCGTCGCGCGGAAACTGGATCAGCGTTTCGAGCCCGTCGACGGCCGCGAGCAGGTTGCGGTGCATGAGCTGCACGCCCTTCGGCGGCCCGGTGGTCCCTGACGTGTAGATCAGCGTGAGCAGGTCGTCGCCGCGCAGCTGCGCGACCGACGCCTCGGCGTCGAAGTCCGGGTTGCTGCCCTCGATCTCGGAGAGCGCTTTCACCCCCTCGGGGGGCTCGCCGTCGACGACGATCACGTGCTCGAGCTCGGGCAGGCTCTGCCGCGCGATCAGGATCTCCGGGAGGTAGAGCTGCTCGCAGATGACCACGCTCGCGCCCGCGTCGGAGATCACGTACGCGATCTGCTCGGGAGCGTACGTGTTGTAGATCGAGAACGGAGTCGCCCCGAGCATCATCGCGCCGAGGTCGCAGATGTGGAACTCGGGGCGGTTTTTCAGCATCAGCGCGACGGTGTCGCCGCGTTTGATCCCAAGCTTCGCGAGCCCGCCCGCGATCGCGTCGGCGCGGTCGCGAAGTTCTCCCCACGTGATCGTGAAGTCGTCGCCCTTGGTCCTGATCGCGACGTCGTTTTCGCGCTCGCCGACGGTGATGCGGAACGCCTCGGCGACCGTCGACGCGCTCAGTGCCGCGCGCGCGGCGCCTTTCTGCTGGACGGCACTCTCCATGTCGGGCTCCTCTCTCTTTCTCCCGCGCACATCATCGCACCATCGTTCGCTAGCCTGCGCGCGATGGCGGGCGCGTTCGTCACGGGAGGCTCAGGGTTCGTCGGCGGTCGCCTGATCGAGCGCCTGCGCGGCGAAGGAGTCGACGTCCGCGCGCTGGCGCGCTCGGACGCCGCCGCCGAGCGCGTGCGCTCGCTCGGCGCCGAGCCCGTGCGCGGCGACCTCGGCGACACGGACGCCATGCTCGAGGGCGCGGACGGCTGCGAGCTCGCCTTCCACGCCGCGGCGAGGGTCGGCGACTGGGGGCCGCGCGAGGAGTTCGAGCGCGGCAACGTGCAGGGCACCGCGAACGTGCTCGCGGCGTGCGAGCGGGCGGGTGTGCGGCGCTTCGTGCACGTCGGCACCGAGGCCGCGCTGATGGCGGGCGAGCCGCTCGTGGACGTCGATGAGACGTCGGCGCTGCGACCGGACTCGCCGGCCCTCTACAGCGCAACGAAGGCGCGCGCCGAGCAAGAGGTGCTCGCGGCCAATCGCGAGGGGTTCGAGACGGTCGCCGTGCGGCCCCGGTTCGTGTGGGGACTTGGCGACACCTCGCTCCTGCCGCGCATCGTCGAGCTCGTGCGAAGCGGGCGCTTCGCATGGGTGGGTGGCGGTCGCCACCGCACCTCCACGACCCATATCGACAACACCGTCGAGGGGCTCCTGCTCGGTGCTCGCAAGGGCCGCCCTGGCAACGCGTACTTCGTCACCGACGGCGAGCCCGTGGAGTTCCGCGAGTTCCTCTCGCAGCTGCTCGACACGCAGGGCGTGGACGCGCCCTCGCGTAGCGTCCCCGCCCCCCTCGCCCACGCGCTCGCCGTCGCGGGCGAGTCGCTGTGGCGCGCGCTGCCCGTCCGCGGCCAGCCGCCGATGACGAGGTTCGCCTACTGGGTGTCCTCGCAGGAGTGCACGATCCGCATCGACAAGGCGCGCGCGCAGCTAGGCTACGAGCCCGTGCGCACCGTCGCGGACGGCCTGCAGGAGATGCGCTCGGGCGAGCGCGCGAGCGCCGGCGCCTGACTCCCGCGCCGGGCGGCGGCGCGGGCTACTCCGGGATGCGCGCGAGCTGATTGACGTCCGCCCCGGCGACGAGCAGGAACTCGCCGCGCGAGCCCGCGAGCCGGCGCTCGCGGTAGGGGCGATACTCCTCGCTCTCGTAGAACGCGCCCGCGGCCTCCTCGTCGGGCCACTCGATCAGCAGGACCACCTCCGCCGGCTCGCGCTCGCCCTCGAGTTTCTCGAACGCGTTCGTGCGCGCCAGGTAGCGCCCGCCGTAGCGTTCGACCATCGGCGTGACCTGCTCGACGTAGTCGCGCGCCCAGCCGCGCTCGGTCACCGACAGCTCGGCGAGCGTGTAGTACTTCATCGGCTGTCCTCGCGCCTTGGCGTCGGTGTCATCGAGGTGCTTAGATTACGCCTGACGGACGCCCCTCGAGGCGTCCGCGACATAAGCGAGCGCCCGTAGCTCAGTGGTCAACGGTTCTCTTCGGGGAGCCAAAGAGCAGCGGTCTTTCAAGCCGCAGGCCGCGGGTTCGATTCCCGCCGGGCGCATTTTTGCCGAAAGGGCGGGAACCGGGCCCTGCGCTCATCTGCTCGCGTAGAAGCTCGCCAGGACGTTGGCCGCCGGGCGCAGCTTCCAGACGCCGCCTTCCTGGACGAAGATGTTGGTGAACCCGCCGGCGCTCGAGCTGCCCGGCCCGACCCAGTAGTTCGTGCCGACGAGGTACGGGACCGTCGAGAACAGCCCCACCTCGGCCTGTATCACCGCCGCCTGGGTGATGTCATCGACGGCGAGCGTGTTCGAGTAGCCCCACTCGCCGACCAGGATCGT
>DATBCA010000092.1:0-3592 GCA_036270715.1 Solirubrobacteraceae bacterium | reverse complement strand
GTACGAGATCAACATGTCGCGCTGCATCTTCTGCGGCTACTGCGAGATCGCGTGCCCGTTCGACGCGATCACGATGGGCCACGACTACGAGCTCTCCGACTACGACCGCACGGACCTGATCTTCACGAAGGAGATGCTGCTCGCCGAGCCGCTCGAGCGCACTCCGCTTCGGAACGAGGGCGAGTGACCGGAGGCGGAGCGCCGTGAGGGCGCCGACATGAGCTCCGTCCTGTTCTTCATCGCGGCGACCGGCGTGCTCGCCGGCGCGATCGGCGTCGTCGTCCTTCGCAATCCCCTGTACTGCGTGCTCGCGCTCGTCGTGCACCTGGTCGCGCTCGCCGTCCTGTTCCTGCTGCTGCGCGCGGAGTTCGTCGCCGCGATCCAGGTCGTCATCTACGCCGGCGCGGTGATGGTGCTGTACGTGTTCGTCGTCGCCTACGTCGGCGGCGAGGCCGAGGGCATCGGCGCGCGCCTGCGCAGCGCCGGCCCCACCGGCGCGGCGATGCGCCGCGCGGGCGCGATCCTTGCGGGAGCGCTGCTCGTCGAGCTGCTGATCGCGCTGCTCGGCACGGGCCTGCGCGCGATCGACACGCACGGCGCGCCCTACACGCCCGGGCCGCAGGCGTACGGGACGCCCGCGTACATCGGCAAGCTGCTGCTCACCCGCTTCCTGCTGGCGTTCGAGATCGCCTCGTTTTTGTTGTTGATCGCCGCCGTTGGCGGCGTGGTGCTGGCGGCGCGATCCACGGGGGCGGTGAGGGACGCCGATCGCGCACCCGGCGACGGACCGCCCCCCGAAGGTCCGATCGAGCCACTGGGCGTGCCCACGTTCACTGGCTCGATGGCCGAGGGGGTCGGCGGCAGCGCATGACGATCGCCTGGTACCTCGCCGTCTCCGCGATCGTGTTCGCGCTCGGCGCCGTCGGCGTGATCACGCGGCGCAACCCGCTCGTCGTGCTCCTGTGCCTCGAGCTGATGCTCAACGGCGGGAACCTCGCGCTGGTCGCGTTCGCGCGCATGTGGGGTGACGGCGACGGCCAGATCCTCGCGATCATCGTCATGACCGTCGCCGCGTGCGAGGTCTGCATAGGCCTCGGGCTGATCGTCGCGATCTATCGCCGGCGGATCCCCATCGACGTCGACGAGATGCGCGAGCTGCACGGCTGATGTCGACCGCGACGTGGGCATGGCTCGTGCTCGCGTTCCCGCTTGCCGGGATGCTGATCGTCGCGTTCGGCTTCCGCGCGCTGTGGGGCCGCGGCGCCGGCTGGATCGCGACCGTCGCGATCCTGCTCTCGTTCGGCGCGTCCATCGGCGCGCTGATCTCGCTGCAGCACCACGATCCCGCCCACCGCCAGATCGTCTCGACGCTCTACCACTACGCGTCGAGCGTCGGCGTGAACGCGGACATGTCGATCCTCGTCGACCCGCTGTCGGTGTTCATGATCCTCGTCGTCAGCGGCGTCTCGACGCTGATCCACCTGTACTCGGTCTCCTACATGGAATCCGACAGGGGCTTCGCGCGCTACTTCGCGTACCTCAACTTCTTCGTGTTCGCGATGCTGCTGCTCGTCCTCGCGGGCAACTTCCTGCTGCTGACCGTCGGCTGGGCGTTCGTCGGCGCGGCGTCCTACCTGCTGATCTCGTTCTGGTACCGGCGCACGACCGCGACGCGCGCGGGGATCTACGCGTTCGTCATCAACGTCGTCGGCGACGTCGGGATGGTGCTGGGGACGTACTTCATCTTCAAGCACACGCATACGCTCGACCTCCTCGGCAGCTTCCACGCGGCGAGCGGGGGCGCGTTCGGCCACGCGATGAACAACGGCGACCTCGTCGCGGGCTGCGTGATGCTGCTCGTGGCCGCGTTCGCCAAGTCCGCGCAGCTGCCGCTGCACACGTGGCTGCCGGACGCGATGGAGGGCCCGACGCCCGTCAGCTCGCTGATCCACGCCGCGACGATGGTCACCGCGGGCGTTTACCTGATCGCACGCACGCACGTGCTCTTCGAGCTCGCGCCGAGCGCGCAGGACGTCGGCGCGATCGTCGGCGTCGCGACGCTGCTCGTCGCCGGCACGATCGCCCTCGCGCAGCCGGACATCAAGCGCGTGATCGCGTACTCGACGATGTCGCAGATCGGCTACATGATCATGGGCGTCTCCGTCGGCGCGTATGCCGCGGGCATGTTCCACCTGATGACGCACGCCTTCTTCAAGGCGCTGCTGTTCATGGCCGCGGGCTCGCTGATCGGCGCGATGGCCGGCGAGCAGTCGCTGGACCGCATGGGCGGCTTCCGCCGCGCGCTCCCGTTCACGTTCGCGTGCTTCGTCATCGGCGGCCTCGCGCTGACGGGGATCCCGCCGTTCTCGGGCTTCTTCTCCAAGGACGAGATCCTGCTCGTCACCGGCGAGCGCGGCGGCTGGCACTGGGCGCTCTACGTGCTCGGCTACATCGGCGCGCTGCTCACCGCGATCTACACGTTCCGCATGATCTTCCGCGCGTTCCTCGGCGCGCCCGTCGAGGAGGCGCAGAAGCTCGAAGCCGGCGTCATCCCCCACGCTCATCCCGCGAACCCGGCCACGGGTGAGCCCGAGGACAGCGACGTCGGCTTTCCCGGCCCTACCCACGCGATCGCCGAGCGCGCGGTCCCGATGCGCGCCGCGATGTGGCTGCTCGCGCTCGGCGCGGTCGGCGCGGGTCTGGTCCAGATCCCGAAGGTCGACTTCGTCGTGGACGACTTCCTGAAGCCGAGCTTCGCCGACTCCTCGCTGTACGCCACGCACACCAAAAACGGCCTGCTCGCCGTCGGCCTGATCCTGGGCGCGGTGATCGGCTTGGCGGGCATCGCGATCGCATACCGGGTCTGGGTCGCGCGGCCCGGCGCCGCGACCGCCGTGCGCGAGCGCGTGCCCGCGCTCTACGGGCTGCTCGCGAACAAGTGGTACTTCGACGCCGCTCTCGAGCGCTTCGTCGTCGCGCCGATGGCCGAGCTCGGGCGCCTCGCGCGCGGCGGCGTGGAGCGCGTGTTCGTCGACGACGCGCTCGTCGGCGGCACGAGCGCGATCGTGCGCGCGGGCTCCGCGGCCGTACGCGCGGCGCAGAGCGGGTTCGTGCGCTACTACGCGGCCCTGCTCGTGCTCGGCATCGCGGGCGTGAGCTTCTACTTCCTGCTGCAGACGTGAGCGAGCGCAGCTGAATGCCCCCGCTTTCGATCATGCTCTGGCTGCCCGCCGCCTCGGGCGTGCTCGGCGCGCTGCTCTCGCTCGTCCTGCGCCGGTCCGGCGTCGCGAAGGACGCGAGTACCGGCGAGCCGCTCGAGGGGCCGCTGATCAGCGTCGCCGGCGCGAGCGCCGTGCTGGGCGCGCTCGCGACGCTCGGGCTCGCGATCGGCTACATCGCCGACTACTCCCCCGGCTCGGGCCTGCGCCACGTCACCGACGTCGTCTGGATCGGCGAACTCGGGATCCACTACAAGCTCGGCGTCGACGGCCTGACCGTGTTCCTCGTCGGCCTCGCCGCGCTGCTGTTCGCCGCCGCCGCGATCGCAGCGAACCTGCGTCGCTGGGAGCGCCCGCGCTTCTTCTACGCGACC
>DATBCA010000091.1:0-2296 GCA_036270715.1 Solirubrobacteraceae bacterium | reverse complement strand
GTCGCGCTCGAGCAGTGCCCACACCGACTGCGCGGCGCGGATCGAAGGGTCGAGAAGCTTCTCCGGCCGGCGCCAGAACGCCTCGAAGAACGCGTCCTCGCAGTTGCCCGGAACGGGCATCGGTCGCGAGGCTCGTATGAGCCCGTCCCGGCGCCAACGTTGAGCACCGTTCGCGCGTCGCCGAGCGCCGCGTGGATGCGCGACGCAATCCTCGGATCGGCGCGCCTGTGCAGCGAGTACCCGCGCCCATGCCGGTCGTAGTCGACCCGCGCGCGCACCGTCCGCGCTACCCCTCGCGCGTTCGTCGCAGCCAGTCGCTCAGCTGCTGGCCTGCTTCCTCGATCGAGTCGCCGAGGTCGCGGAAGGTGTCGCGGAATCGCTCGGCGTAGTGACTCACGGCGGCGCCCGCCTCGGCGCGTGGGCGCGCCGGATCGTCGCGGGAGACGTACTCGCCGGCGACGATGCGGTCGTAGTCGCCCGCGGAGACCCACTCCATCAGCTCGTGCACCCGCTGCACCGACATCGGGTGCGTGAGGTTCAGGTCGATCAGCAGGCGCGAGAAGCGATCGAACGGCGAGGCCTTCTCGCGGTACTCCTGGCCCTGCTTCATGAACAGGTAGAGGTCGAGGTTCGCGGCCTCGGCGCCGGCGGCGGTGACCATCAGCGTGCGGCACACCGCGATTGGGTCACGGATCACGAGCGCGGCCGCGCGGTCGCAGCTCAGCTCGGCCGCGCGGAACCACTCCATCAGGGCGGCGCGGAGCGGGAGCAGCGGAAGCGGGATACCGGGCAGCGCGGAGATCCGCAGCAGGATCACGAGCGCCGTGCGATAGAGGACGTGCTCGGAGAGCACGTGACCGGCCTCGTGCGCGAAAACGCCCCGCAGCTGCTCGGCGTCGAGCAGCTGAACGAGCTCGGAGTTCACGACGACGAGCGGTCGGCCGGCGCCGATCGTCAGCGCGTTGGCGATCGGATACGCGGTGAGGTAGAGCTCGGGCACCGGCTCGAGGTCGAGCGTCGCGTACGCGCGCGCGTGCGCGCGCCAGACGTCGCCGAGCTGGTCGTCGCCGAGCCGCACGGCGGAGCCGAGCACGCCGCGGCGGATCGCGCGCTCGTAGCCGAACTCGATGATCTTCGAGACGACCGTGTCGACGTGGGGGACGGCCTGCAGCGCCGCGGTCGCGGCGCGGTCGGCGGGGTGCTCGTACGACTTCGGCGAGATGCGCGCGAGCTGGTAGCCCTCGGCAGGGAGCGACACGCGCGTAACGCTACCGCTACGAGCGCGCGCCGTTCCATACACTGCGGCGCGATCGCGATGCCCACAGTTCATACCGTCCAAGGGCCGGTCGAGGCCGATGAGCTCGGCGTCGTGCTTGCGCATGAGCATTTGCGCTTCCGCGACGAGGCGGTCGCGAACGAGTGGCCGGCCCGCTACGACGCGGCGCAAGAGCTCGAGGCGGCGCTCGAGGCGGTGAACGCGGCGCGCGAGCGCGGCGTGCGCACGATCGTCGACCCGACCGCGATGTTCGGCGGACGCGACGTGGCCTTCATGAAGCAGGTCGCCGAGCAGACGGGCGTGCAGATCGTGGCTTGCACCGGAATCTACAGCTACGGCTATCTGCCGCCCTACTTCGAGAACCGCGACATCGATGCGATGGCCGACCACTTCGTCGCGGACATCCGCGAGGGGATCCAGGGGACGGACATCAAGGCCGCGTTCCTGAAGTGCGCCGCGGACGCGGCGGGCGTGACGGAGAACGTCGAGAAGATCCACCGCGCGTGCGCGCGCGCGAGCGTGCAGACGGGCGCGCCGATCATGGCGCACTCGATGCCCGCGGTCGGAACAGGACCGCGCCAGGTGGAGATCTTCCAGGATGAGGGCGTCGACATGGCCCGCGTGCAAATCGCCCACTCCGGCGACACGGACGACGTCGCCTACGTCGAGCGCCTGCTCGCCCAGGGCGTCTACGTAGGCCTCGACCGTTACGGAATCGAGATGGTCCTCCCGATCGACAAGCGCAACGCGACGGCTGCCGAGCTGCTGCGCGGCGGGCACGCCGAGCGGCTGATGATCTCGCAGGACTTCTGCGCGACGATCGACTGGTATCCGCCCGAGGCGGCCGAGTTCTTCGAGACGAGCGGCCGCATCCGCAACTGGTCGATGACGCTGGTCTTCGACGAGGTCGTCCCCGCCCTGCGCGAGATGGGCGCGATGGACGACGCCGCCTTCCAGACGATCTTCGTCGAGAACCCTGCGCGCTGGCTGACGGCTGCCAGGTAGCTACTCGCCCGCCCC
>DATBCA010000090.1:0-4189 GCA_036270715.1 Solirubrobacteraceae bacterium | reverse complement strand
CTGCGAGGCGCCGTTGATCAGGAACCACGCGCGGCGCGAGCCCCACGCGCGCGCGGCGAGCTCCTGCGCGCGTTCGAAGGGCGTCGGCAGGGGCCCGAGGTCGACGCCGTAGGTGAGCGCGGGGATGTCGAGGCGCAGCGCGCGCTCGCCGAGCGCATCGAGGAGCTCGGGGTCGGCGCCCACGCCGCCCTTGTGGCCGGGGACGTGCAGGCGCGCGGGATTCTTGGCGGCGTAGTCGCAGAGCGCCTCGAGATACGGCGCCGAGCTGGGATCGGAGCTCATGCTCCACGCCAGGCTATCCGTACGCGATAAGGGAGCGTGAGCGACCGCGCCCGCCGCCTGACACGCGAGCGCGACCGCTCCGGCGGCATGTCAGCGAGCGGTCGGCGTCGCTCCGTTGGGCACGAACAGCGTCTCGTCGGCAGCGCCCGTCCAGATCACCTGCTCGCGCCCCGCGCCGACGCCGACGAGCGCGACCGGGGCGGCGACGTGCTCGGCGATCAATTCGAGGTACTCGCGCGCGCCCAGCGGGAGGTCCGACAGGGAGCGGCACTCCCCGAGGTCCTCGCTCCAGCCCGCAAGCTCGGTGAGCTTGCCGGTGGTGTGGTGCAGGACGGTCTGGTGGTAGGGAAAGTCGTCGAACGAGGCCTCTTCGGCGCCGCTGTAGGAGGTGCAGACGGAGATGCGCTCGAGCCCCGAAAGCACGTCGAGCTTGGTGATCACGAGCGCGGTCAGCGTGTTCAGGCGGGCGGCGTAGCGCAGCGCGACGAGGTCGAGCCAGCCGACGCGTCGCGCGCGCCCGGTGGTCGTACCGAACTCCCCGCCGCGCTCGCGGATGAGCTCGCCCGTCTCGTCGTGGAGCTCGCTCGGGAAGGGTCCCGCGCCCACGCGCGTGGTGTACGCCTTCGCGATCCCCCACACCTCGTCGATGCTCTTCGGGCCCACGCCCGTGCCGACGCACGCGGCGCCCGCGAGCGGGTTCGAGGAGGTGACGAACGGGTACGTCCCGTGGTCGATGTCGAGCATCGCGCCCTGCGCGCCCTCGAAGATGACCTTCTTGCCGTCGTCGAGCAGCTCCCACATCAGCTTCGCGGTGTCCGCGATGTGCTGCTCGAGGCGGTGTCCGAAGGTGAGGTATTCCTCGGTCATCGCGTGAAGGTCGAGCGAGGGGTCCTTCTCGAACGGGCGCAGCGAGAGGCGCTTGGGCTCCATCGCCGCGACGATCTTCTTCTTGAGGATCTTCTCGTCGAGGAGGTCCTGGACACGGATGCCCAGGCGCGCCGCCTTGTCGGCGTAGCACGGGCCGATGCCGCGGCGCGTGGTCCCGATCTGGAGGCTGCCGAGCCGCGTCTCGCCGGCCGAGTCGAGCAGCAAGTGGTAGGGCATGATCAGATGCGCGTTCGCGGAGATGCGCAGGCCGCTCACGTCGATGCGCCGCGCGCGCAGCGCGTCGAGCTCTTCGATCAGCACGCGCGGGTCGATGACGACGCCGTTGCCGATCACGCAGCGCTTGCCCGGGTACAGGATCCCTGACGGGATCAGGTGGAGCTTCCACTCCTCGCCGTCGCGCACGATCGTGTGTCCGGCGTTGTTGCCTCCCTGGAAGCGCACGACCGCGTCGACCTGCTCGGCGAGCAGGTCGGTGATCTTGCCCTTGCCCTCATCGCCCCACTGGGCGCCGACGATCACTATTCCGGGCATCGCGCGACCCAGTCTACGGCGGGGGCGGGTGCGTTCCGGCGGAGCGGTGGGCGCTACGGCTGCGGCTCGGCGCGGAACTCGCGCCGCTTGTCCTCGCCGAACAGCGGCAGCAGGTCACCGCAGATCTCCACCAGCCGCGAGACCGTGCGCGCGCCGAGCGCCTCGGAGAGCTCGTCGGGCATGAGGTTCGTCGTCGCGACGATCGCGCGCTTGGCCTCGTAGCGCGCGTTGACGATCGAGTACAGCTGCTCGAGCACCCAGTCGGTGCGGCTCTCGGCGCCGAGGTCGTCGACGTGGAGCAGGTCGACCGCCGTGAGCCGGTCGAGGAGGTCGAGCTTGCCCGCGTCTGAATCCATCGACTCGCGCAGCAGGTTGAGCAGCCGCGGAAGCGAGTAGATCGCGACCGAGCGCCCGGCTTCGAGCGCGGCTTTGGAGACGAGCATCGCCAGCGTCGTCTTTCCCGTGCCGACGTCGCCCTGTATCCACAGCCCGCTGCCGGCGTCGAGGTTGCGACCGATCTGGAGCACGTAGCGCCGGACTGCCTGCACCTGGTCGGGCGCGCTGCGCTGGAGGTCGGTGACGGGCGCGCGCTCGAAGGACACTCCCTGGTAGCGGCGCGGGATGCGGCCCTCGAGGCTTCGCGTGCGCGCCGCCGCGATGCGCGCGGCGCGGCACGCGCAGTCGCGCGCGGTGTCGCTGTCCTCATCGATCACGAAGCCGCTGCCGTCGCATTCGCCGAGCGCGCAGGCGCGGTCGCCGCCGTCGCCGCGCAGTCGCTGCGCGCGCACGTCCGCGTGGGGGGTGTCGAGGCGGTCCTCGAAGGGCAGCGTGTCGAGGTCGGTCACTGCTCGTAGCGGTGGCCTGCGTAGTTCATGAACCGCGGGTACTCCTGCTGGAACGTGAGCACGATGTCGTCGGTGGCTCCGTTGCGGTGCTTGGCGATGATGAGGTCGGCCTCGCCCGGGCGTTCGGAGCTCTCCTTCTCGTAGTAGTCGTCGCGGTAGATGAACATCACCAGATCCGCGTCCTGCTCGAGGTTCCCGCTCTCGCGCAGATCGGACAGCAGCGGCTTCTTCGGCGAGCGCTGCTCGACCGCGCGGCTGAGCTGAGAGAGCGCGATCACCGGCACGCCAAGCTCGCGCGCGAGGACCTTCAGGCCGCGGCTCAGCTCGCCGATCGCGGTCACGCGGTTGTCGTAGCGGCTGTCGGTGCGCATCAGCTGCAGGTAGTCGATGATGATCAGCCCGAGGCCGCCGTCGCATTGCGTGTGCAGGCGCCGCGCCTTCGCGCGAATCTCGAGCAGCCCCACGTCGCTGGAGTCGTCGATCCACAGCGGCGCTTTGGCGAGGCGGTCAGAGGCCGTGAGGATCTTCGACCAGCGCTCCTCCGCCACGCGCCCCTTGCGCAGCTCCTCGCCCTTGATCCGCGCCTGTGAGGCGACGAACCGCTGTGCGAGCTCGGCCTCCGCCATCTCGAGCGAGAACAGCGCCACCGGCCGGCTGTGGTCGACGGCGGCTTTTTCGGCGATGTTGCACACGAGCGCGCTCTTCCCCATCGCCGGCCGCGCGGCGATGATGATGAGGTTGCCCGGCTGGAAGCCGCCGGTGATCTCGTCGAGGTCCTTGAAGCCCGAAGGCGTCCCCGTCAGCGAGGTGCCCTCGCGCGAGAGCGCGTGGAGCTTGTCGAGCTCCACAGCGAGTATGTCTTCGATCCTGCGGAAGTCCTTGCGGCGGTCGTCGCGCGCGACCTCGAGCATCGCCTTCTCGGCCAGCTCCACCAGCTCGCGTGGCTGCGCCTCGTGGTTGAGGACGCTCTCCTGGATCTCGTAGGTGCTCGCGAGCAGCCGTCGCAGCAGCGCCTGCTCGCGCACGATTTGCGCGTAGCGACGCGCGTGGCCGGTCGCCGGCACGAGCCCCGTCAGCTCGTCGATGCTCGCGGGACCGCCGACGTCGTCGAGCTTGCCCCGCGCCTTCAGGCGATCGATCACGGTGAGCGTGTCGACCGGCTCGGATTCGTGGTACAGCTCGAGCATCGCCGCGTAGATCGCGCCGTGGCGCTCGCGATAGAAGTCTTCGGGGCGCAGGCCCTCCTCGATCACCAGCGCGTAGAGCGCGTGGTCGGAGAGCAGGATCGCGCCGAGGACCGACTGCTCGGCAGCGAGGTTGTGCGGCGGCGCGATCAAGGGCGCGGCCGCCGCGCCGTTGGTCTCCGACGCGACGCTCATGAGTTGCGCGAGTGTAGATCCGAGCGCCGTGCGCGAACGCGCGTCTTCCCGCTACTACGGCCCGATTTGCAGGACACGAACGTATGTTCGCAAGAGCCTCGGACGTCACGCGCGCGCAGCACCGCGGCGAGATGACCAGGGCCGCGCGCGAGGCCGTTGCCGGGCGGATCTGGCGGGCTCGTGACGGGCGGAGCGGCGGTGCTACTTCTTGGCGACGACCATCGTCTTGATGGTTGCCGTTACGCCCTCGGTGACCTCGACGAC
>DATBCA010000089.1:0-6774 GCA_036270715.1 Solirubrobacteraceae bacterium | reverse complement strand
GGGCTCCGCGCGCGCCGGCGGCGTCTGGCTCGACGGCGTCTGGCTCGGCTGCGGCTGCGGCAACGCCGGACATGATTTCAGCGATGATCTCCTCGGGCACCTCCGACCGGGGATTGTCGGAGGTGACGATGACGGCATCGGCGAGGCGCGCGGCGACTTCGCCCATGACGGCGCGCTTTCCGCGGTCGCGGTCGCCGCCCGCGCCGAACACGCACAGCACGCGCGCGGGCGAGTCGGCGCGGACGAGCTCGCGCGCGGCGCGCAGCACGTTCTCGAGCGAGTCGGGCGTGTGCGCGTAGTCGACGAGCGCGGCGAAGTCCTGACCCTCGTCGACGGCCTCGAAGCGTCCGGGGACGCTCACACCGCGCTCGAGCGCGCGCACGAGGACGTCGAGATCGCCCCCGAGGGCGTGCGCGGCGGCGATCGCGCCGAGGGCATTGGCGACGTTGAAGCGCCCGCGCAGCGGCGAGCGGACCTCGCGCTCGCCCGCGGGCGAGCGCAGCGTGAAGACGACGCCGTCAAAGCTGACGCGCAGATCGTGCGCGCTGTAGTCGGCGGGCTGCTCGACGGCGACGGTGATCGCGTCCTTTAGCTCCGCTGCGAGGCGCGCGCCGTACTCATCGCCGACGTTCAAGATGCTCACGCGTGGCCGCCGCGGCGCGAACAGGCGCCGCTTCGCCTGAAAGTAGTCCTCCATGGTGTCGTGGAAGTCGAGGTGATCGCGCGAGAGATTGGTGAAGATGGCGGCGGCGAAGTCGATGCCGTCGGTGCGCCCGAGGGCGAGCGCGTGCGAGGAGACCTCCATCGCGCACGCGCGGTCGCCGCCGGCGAGCATCTCGGCGAGGTCGGCCTGCAGGTCTATCGCCTCGGGCGTGGTGCGCTCGACGGGGCGCTCGCGCCCGGCGACGATGGACTTGACGGTGCCGAGCAGACCGCACTGCTCGCCGCCGGCCTCGAGCAGGGCGCGGACGAGGAATGCGGTGGTGGTCTTGCCGTTGGTGCCGGTGACGCCGACGACGCGCAGCCGCCGGCTGGGGTGAGCGAAGAACAGGTCGGCGACAGCGGCCATCGCGGCGCGCGCGCTCGGGACGACGATTTCGGGGACGCCGGTGCGCAGCGGGCGCTCTACGACGAGTGCGGCGGCGCCGCGCGCGAGCGCCTCAGGCGCGAACTGGTGGCCGTCGCTGCGCAGGCCGGGGACGCAGAAGAACAGCGCCCCGGGCTTCACGGCGCGGCTGTCGTACGCGAGCGAGGAGATCGGGATCGACCAGTTCGCATCGCGAGGACAGCGCGTCGCTGCGGCGAGGACGGCGGTGACCTCGTCCAGCTGCATGGGTTGATGCTATCCCGGCGGGATGCGCAGATAGGGCAGGGCGAAGCTCATGATCTGGCCGAACGCGGGCGCCGCGACGGTGCCGCCGAATATCGAGCCGGACTGCGGTTCGTCGACGATGACGGCGCACAGGAGCTTGGGGTCGTTGGCGGGCGCGAAACCCATGAACGAGGCGACGAAAGCGGTTTTCGAGTATTCGTGCGTGGCGGGGTCGATCTTGTTCGCCGTCCCGGTCTTGCCCGCGAGCTGGTAGCCGGGAATCGAGACCTCGCTCGCGGTGCCGCCCGGGGCGAGCACGCCCTGCAGCATGTGCCGCAGCGACGCGGCGGTGGCAGCCGAGAGCACGCGCCGGCCCGCCGGGGCGGGCTGCACGCGCGAGCCGATCGCGCGGATGATGTGCGGGCGGCGCAGGATGCCGCCGTTGGCGATGACGGAGTACGCGCTGGCCATCTGGATCGGCGTGACGAGCTGGCCCTGGCCGATCGGGAGGTTGCCCATCGACGAGCCCGAGTAGCGGCTGACGGGCAGCACGGCGCCGATTTCTTCGCTCGCGAGTCCGGAGCCGGTGACGGCCCCGAAGCCGAAGCGGCGGACCCAGCCGGCAAACCGTTCGGCGCCCTCGAGCAGTCCGATCTTGATCGCGCCGACGTTGCTCGACTGCGCGAGGATGGCGGAGGTCGTGAGCGTCGTTTCGGCGTGTTCGGTGTCGTCGTGGATGACGCGGTCGGCGACGCGGATCTTGTCTGGGATGTTGAACGGCGTTTCGGGCGTTATCAGCCCGTCCTGGAGCGCGCCGGCGACGGTCACGGCCTTGAACGTGGAGCCGGGTTCGTAGTCGAAGCTGACGGCACGGTTCTCCATCGCCGTCGGCGAGCGGCCGGCGGGGTCGTTGGGGTTGGCGCTCGGCCAGTTGGCCATCGCAAGGATCGCGCCGCTGCGCGGGTCCATGACGATCGCGGTGGCGTCTTTGGGGCTGAACACCGAGCCGACGGCGGAGAGGACGCGTTCGGTCTGCTGCTGGATGTTCGCGTCGAGTGTGAGCGAGACCGCGGTGCCGGGAACCTCGGCGTGCACTTCGCTGATCGAGACCGGCTGCCCGATCGCGTCGCTGACGACGCGGCGCTCGCCGACGTGCCCGCCGAGGAGGGCGTTCTGCCCGTACTCGAGCCCGGCGACACCGCGGCCTTCGAGCGCGACCGCCCCGAGCACCTGCGCGGCGAGGCTGCCGCGCGGGTACACGCGGCGCATCACGGACGTGCCCGCGATTCCGGGGATCTTCAACGCGAGCGCGGCGCGCGCCTGCGTTTCGGGGACGGCACGCGCGAGGTACACGAAGCCCGTCCGCCGCGAGAGCTCGTCGAGCACGCGCGACTGCGGCCGGCCGAGCAGCGGCGCGAGCCGTTCGGCGGCGACGAGCGGGTTGCCGATGAGATACGGGTCGGCGGAGATGTCCTGCGCAGGCTGGGAGACGGCGAGCGGAGTGCCGTTGCGGTCGGTGATCGTGCCGCGCGGCGGAGGGACGGTCTCGTAGGTGACCTGCTGCGTGCTCGCTGCTTTGCGCAGCGCCGGGCCGCGGAAGCCGGCGAGGTACAGCGTGCGCGCGGCGGCGATCGCGAGGAACAGCAGGAAGGTCGCAAAGATCAGCCCGATCCGTCGCTCGGCGATCGCCACTAGCGGTCCGTCCCCTGGATCCGGCGATGCTCCGGGGGGTTCGCGGGACGGACCACCACTAACCCCCGCCGGCCGACGATCCGCCCGATTCCGAGACCGGCGCGCCCGACGCGCCCGATTCGCTCGCGCCGGCGGACGAGGACGGCGCGCTCGCCGCTTCGCCGGCCGATGAGCTCGGCGACGGGGACGCGGGCTGCGACGCTTCGGAGCGCGGCGACGCTTCGCTCGATGAGGATGGAGAGGAGGGGGTCGCGTTGGGGTTCGCAGATTCGCCCGTCGAGGACGCTTCGCCGCCGCTGCTGGACGCGCTCGCGGCTTCGCCCGACGGCGGCTGCGCGGCTTCGCCCGACGGCGGCTGCACCGGCGCGCGCAGCGCGGCGGCTGCGGAGGAGGTGCTCGCGCCGCGCGCGTCGAGGAAGCGCAGGCTTTTGAGCGACACGGGGACCATGCCGGCCTGGGCGGCGGCGCTCACGACGTGTTCGTCGGAGGCGAGCGCCGAGTTTTCGATGCTGAGCGCCGCGTTTTCGCGCAGCAGCTGCGCCTTGCGCGTGAGCGCGCGGCCGATGCTCCCGTTGAGCTCTAGCAGCCCGAGCTGCAACGTTACGATGCCGAGCAGCGCGAACGTGACGAGGCCGATCCACACGCGCCCGCGAACGACGCGGTCGAGCAGGCGGTGCTCGTAGACTCCGACGGCCGCGACCACGACGGCCTCGCGGAGCCCGGCTCGCCGGCTCGGGGAGGCGGCCGGGCGCGAGCTGCGCCCGCGCGCAGGGCCCGACACGCGGCGCGGTCGTGCGGGTGCGAGCGGCCGGCGGCGGCGCTCTACAGGCATGCGTGCGGGCGCGGGAACTGCCGCGGCGGCGGCGGGCGGGGTCACGGCGTGGGCTCCGCGCCCGGTACTAGCTTGCGCGCCGCGCGCAGGCGCGCGGACGCTGATCGCGGGTTGCGCTCGAGCTCGGCCGCGGACGGCGTGACGGAGCGGCGCCTGAGCAGTTCGGCTTCGGGCTCTTTGCCGCACACGCACGCGGGCAGTTCGGGCGGGCACACGCAGCCGCGCGCGCGATCGGCGAGGAAGCGCTTCACGCGGCGGTCCTCGAGCGAGTGGAAGCTGATCGCGGCGAGTACGCCGTCGCGGCGCAGCAGGCGCCATGCGAGCGGCAGCGCACGGTCGAGCTGACCGAGCTCGTCGTTGACGGCGATGCGCAGCGCCTGAAACGAGCGCTTGGCCGGGTGTCCGCCGGCGAAGCGCGCGGGCGCGGGGATCGCCGCGCCGATCGCGTCGACGAGCTCGAGCGTCGTGGATATCGGCGCGCGCTCGCGGCGGCGCACGATTTCGCGCGCGATCGCGGCGGCGTGGCGCTCCTCTCCGTACTCGCGCAGCACCTGCGCGAGGCGCCGCTCGTCCCACTCGCCGACGATCTCGCGCGCGGTCACGGGGAGCGCTGGATCCATGCGCATGTCGAGAGGCGCGTCATAGGAGTAGGAGAAGCCGCGCTCGCGCGCATCGAGCTGAGCGGAGGACATCCCGAGGTCGAAGTACGCCACGTCGGCCTCGATTCCCTCCTGCGCGAGCAGCTCGAGCGCCTCCGCGTAGCCGGAGCGGATGAAGCGAACGGCGCATCGGACCTCGCTCGCGAGCTCGCGCACGCGCCGCTCGGCGAGCGGGTCGCGGTCGATCGCGATGAGCGTCCCCGAGGTCCCGAGGCGCTCGGCGACGAGGCGCGCGTGCCCGCCGTCGCCGAACGTGCCGTCGATCGCCACCGACCCCGGCCGCGCGCCGCCGCCGAGGCGCGTGAGCGCGTCGAGCAGCTCCTCCGCGAGCACCGGGATGTGCGCGCCCGGGCCTGCCCGGGCGTCCTCGCGCGCCGGCCGATCTCCGCGTCCCCGGCGCGCACCGGCCGATCCGCCGGCCGATCTCTGATCGGCGGTCACGCGCCGCCGCCGTTTCGCGCCCGCGAGCGCGTGTGCGATCTCAAGCGTCGTCGACATGCGCGGTGATGTCCGCCACCCCGTCCAGCAACGCCGGCTGGTGCTCGCTCCAGCCGCCCCTGCCCCACAGCTCGAGGCGGCTTCCCACCCCGACGACGACGACGTCCTTGGCGAGTTTCGCGTGGTCGATGAGGAAGGCCGGGAGCATGATCCGCCCGGCCTTGTCGACGTCGACGAGCTGGCTTTTGCCGAAGAAGAACCGCTCGAGCTCGCTGCGCTTGGCCGACAGCGGCGGCAGCTGCTCGATCGCGCGCTGCGTGTAGTCGTCGTACTCGCCCGGCAGCCAGATCGCGACGCACGGCTTCTGGTCCAGGGGCATCGCGAGCAGGGCGCCGGCGTGTTCGAGCGATGGGCGGTATTTGACGGGCACCGTCAGGCGGTTCTTGGCGTCGAGCGTGTGTTCGAAGGTGCCGCGGAAGGGAACCATCATTGGCCCTTGAAGTTGCTTCCGAGCCGAGGTGGAGGGGTGGGAGGAACCCCTCCACCCCGGCTCGCTGTCGCGAACATAACCCACTTTCCCCCACAATGCAACCCCACTTGCTCTTTTTTGTCCCACTTCGCTGCACAGAGCCGCACCGGCAGGCGTAATCGCCCGCGGCGCGGGGCAAACGGCGCCCTCGGCGGTCCGCGCCGGCCGGTCGCGCGGACGCAAGCGCGCGTGCATCGCGCCCATCTGGGCGCGTTCTTGCGCTCGCCCGAGCGCGACCCGGCCGCGGGTGCGCCCGCTACGATCGCGTGTCGATGTCCGCAGAGCGCACGTGTCGGAGCCGCGCTCTCGGCGCCCGCGCGATCGGCGCGTGGCTCCTGCTCCCCGCTCTCGCGCTGACGGTCTCGGCGTGCGGGTCCGCCTCTAAACCAGGCAACGGCGTCGACCCCGCATCGCTGACGCCCGCGTCCGCGCCGGTGTACGTGGGCGCGCAGGTGCGCCCCTCCGAACCACTGCGCGCGTCCGCGAGCGCGGTCGGACGGGCGCTCACGCGTCAGCGTGATCCGTACTTGGGCCTGCTCGCGCTGATTCAGACGCCGGGCTCGCCGAAGCTCGAATTCGCACGCGACGTGCGCCCGTGGCTCGGGCCGCAGGCGGGCGTCTTCCTGGGCTCGATGAGCGGCTCGGGGAGTGGAAGATCAGCGAGCGCGGGTATCGGGGATCTGCTGGCGCTGCTCCAGCGCACGCTCGCGGGCGAACCCGGCGCGAGCTCCGCATTCCCGTTCTCGAGCGCCGGCGTCGACGGAGCGGTGCTGCTCGACGCGAGCGACACCTCAAAGGCGCGGTCGTTCCTCGCCACCCAGGCGCAGCGCGCGGGCGCCCGCGCAAGCTCCTACCGCGGAGTGGTCTACAGCGCGACCGGCTCGGGCGTGGCATTCGGCTTCGTCAAAGGCCTCGCGGTGATCGGCAGCGAGGCGGCGCTGCACGCGGTGATCGACACCTCGCTCGGCGCGCCGGCGCTCACGTCCGCGGGCGAATACGCGAAGCTCGCGAGCGTCGCTCCGGCGCAAGCGCTCGCGCATCTGTTCGTGAACCCCGCCGAAGCGCTCGCCGGCGGCGCGTCCGCTTCGGCCAAGGCGCGTGCCGGCGAAGCCAACGCACTCGAGCTGCTGGCGCAGCTGGACGGCGGGCGCCCGCTCGACGCGTCGTTCGGGCCCAGCGCGACATCGATCGCGATCGACCTCGACGCTCCGGCCCAGAGCGCGCTGAGCTCCGGGGGCGGACTGCTCGCCGCCGCGGCGGCGGGAGCGACGGCGGTCGGCGAACTGCCCGCCGAATCGTGGCTCGGAGTCGG
>DATBCA010000088.1:0-2224 GCA_036270715.1 Solirubrobacteraceae bacterium | reverse complement strand
ACACGCATCCTCGTCGCGCAGGTAGCGCGCGAGGAGTGGAGTCTCGGAGACACCGTCGACGGTCGGGCGCACGTGGTAGGCGCGCCCGTCGCGGCGGGAGCTGACGACGCCGACGAGTCGCTTGCGCCTGAAATGCAGCGCAACGCAGTCCTCCACGGCGAAGCCCTCGATCATCCCGTCGCGGACGCGGCGCGCGTACTCGGCGCGACGCTCCGGCTCGGCGTCGTAGTGCACGCAGTTGGAGTACGGGAGAAAGCCGAGTCCGCGGACGCCGCGCGGTGCTCCGTGGAATGCGCTGAGCGCCTCCTGAAACCAGCACAGCGAGCCCGCCGAGGGGCCGCACAGAACGATCCCCTTGCGCCAGGCTCGGTGCAGGACGTCGTCGAGCCCGTGTGCGCGCCACGCGCCGAGCATCGAGACGACGTTGCCGCCGCCTACATAGATGAGGTCCTGCGCGAGAAGGTGGCTCGCGAGGTCCTCCTCGACGCCGCCCACGCCCTGGTCGCGGCGGAACAGCGACACGTGACTCGCGTCGCACGTGGCGGAGAAGCGGCGGTAGAAGCGCACGACGTAGTGGTCCGCGTCGCCAGAAGCTGTGGGGAGGAAGCACACGCGCGGTCGTGCGCAGCCGGTGAGCGAGAGCACGTAGTCGTCGAGGAGCGAGCCTTCGCGCTCCATCGAGAACCCGCCGCCGCCGAGTGCGAGGATCTGCGGGGGTCGTGCGTGCATTGGTCGCTGGCTCGCCTCTCTCGGATCGTTCATAGGGGCGGTGGACCCTGTTGCAGGGTCGTCAAACGAGCGGCTCGCGAACATGGACGCGAGTCGAGATTCACGTGCGCGCGGCTGGACAGTCGACCCAGCGCGACAGGCGTGCATTCGTGACGCGACGCCATACAGTGGTGCGGTGGCACGCGCGGAGGTGCAGCCGGCGCTCGATGGCGGGCGCCGCGGGGGAGCGCCCGCGGCGGCGATTTCTCTGCGCGGGGTGGTGAAGCGCTTCGGCGCGATCGTCGCGGTGGACGGCCTGGACCTCGAGATCCCGCCGGGCGTCTGCTTCGGATTGCTGGGTCCGAACGGCGCGGGGAAGTCGACGACGATGCGATTGCTGACGGCGCAGGCGCTGGCGGACGCGGGCGAGATCGAGGTGCTCGGCTACGAGCTGCCGCGCGAATCGAAGCAGGCGCGGACGGAGATGGGTGTGGTTCCGCAGCTCGACAACCTCGACGTGGAGCTCACGTGCAGGCAGATACTGACCGTGTTCGCGCGCCTGTACCGCGTGCCGCGGGTGGAACGGCACGCGGCGGTCGACCGCGCGCTTGGGATCGCGAACCTGACGCAGCGCGCGGACACGATCGTGCGCGAGCTCTCGGGAGGCATGCGCAGGCGCCTGCTGGTGGCGCGCGGCCTGATCCACCGTCCGCGCCTGGTTCTGCTCGACGAGCCGACGGTGGGCCTCGACCCGCAGGTGCGCCAGGAGCTGTGGACGCTGATCGACTCGCTGCGCGAACGCGGGGTGACGGTGCTGATGTCGACGCACTACATCGAGGAGGCGGAGCGGCTCGCGGATGTCGTGGCCGTGATGTCGCACGGACGGGTTGTCGCGCAGGGGACGCCGGCGGAGCTCGTGCGCTCGCACGCGGGAGCTGAGGTGATCGAGGTCTACGGATCTCCGGCGCAGCTCGCGCAGGCGAGCGAGCGGGCACAGCGCAACGGCTGGCGCAGCCGGCGCAGCGGCCCGGCGCTCGCGATCATGCGGGCGGAGGAGTTGAACGGCGACGCGGCGGACGAGGCGCCCGAGGGCGTGCGCCGCCCGGCGAACCTCGAGGACGCGTTCGTGGCGCTGACGGGCGAGGAGATCGAATGAGCACCGCGATCGAGAGCGGGCAGGCCACTGTGGTTACGCCGGTGCGGAGGGTTCGCCGGCTTGAGCCGGCGGCGCTCGCGGGGGTGATGAGCCGCGATGTCGTGATCTTCGGGCGCTACTGGAAGTCGACGACGTTCTCGTCGGTGATGCAGCCGTTGATCTACCTGCTCGCGTTCGGGCTGGGCCTGCGCGCGGCCCTCAAATTCGGCCACGTCGGCTTCGTAGAGTACGTGGGCACGGGCGTGGTGGCGACGGCGATCCTGTTCTCGTCGGCGTTCCCGGGGATGTTCAACACGTTCGTGCGCTGGCAGTTCCAGCGCACGTACGACGCGATGCTCGCGGCGCCGGTGGACGTCGAAG
>DATBCA010000087.1:0-4089 GCA_036270715.1 Solirubrobacteraceae bacterium | reverse complement strand
TTCGGAGGTGAACAGGTGCGGGTAGCCGAGCACGACGACGTGCGCGCTGGGAGCCTTCGCGCGAATGTCGCCGTAGGTCGTGTCCAGCAGCGCGGGCAGTTTGTTCTGAATGAAGCTGTCCGCCGATTCGATCGAGCCCTGACAGGTGAAGTAGTAGAGCGCGCAGCTGATCAGCACTTCACTGAAGCCCGCGTCGTTGCCGCCGATCGTGATCGTCACCAGCGCGGTCGACGAGCTGAGCGTGCCGAGCTGTTTGCTGTTCACTTCGGTCGTCGTCGCCCCGCTGCACGCCTGGAAGCTCAGCGCGTACCCGCGGGCAGCGGCGATTCTCGGTCCGTATGCGTCGGGACTGCGCATGCAGCTCCCGCTTTCGCTGTAGAACACGCGTGTCCCGACTCCGGACGAGTAGGAGTCGCCGAGCGCGACGTACTGCGGTGCCGCCGCGGCGCCCGCCGCCGGCACCAGCACGCACGCGCACAGCACCGTCAGGCCAATGATCCGGCGCAAGCTTCGCATCGCTCTCCCCTGGTTGCGGTTTGAAAACCGCACGCCCCGCACGCCCTCACCCCATTGGGGTCATGCGGCAACTCAGAGCGCACGCTAATCGCGCCGCGCGCCGCGCGTCAAGTCCACGAGGCTGGCGCGGGACGTGCCCGGTCGCGAGCGGTTGACGTGCGACCCTCAGCGAGGGCTGGGAGCAGATGCGCGACGCCGTCGCCTCGACCGGGGGCTGGCCGGCAGGAATGAACGCCTTCACCGAGCGCATGAGGCGATAGAACCGCGCGCGTCGCCGCCTTGCGGCCCACGGCCGCCGCCGCGCGCGCGATCATGCGCGCGATGGCTGTAAAGCGCACCCGCGCGGCGATCGCGGGGATGGTCGTTGCCGGGTTGCTCGCCCTGCCCGCGCACGCAAGCGCGGAAACCTGGGTGAGCTTCCCGGCGCTCCTTCACCAGGTGCGCACGGGTGATCTCATCCGCGCGATCATCAACCCGGCACGCAGGGACATCGAGATCAAGTTCCGCAACCTCTTCGAGTGGCACGCCTACTATCCGCCCGGCGAGCAGCGCGAACTGCAGCGCCTGCTTCACGCGCGCCACGTCCGCACGCTGTTCGTCCCCCGGCGCCACCATGCCGCGGCGCGGGCGCATCCGGCCGTGCACCACCACCTGCGCTACATCGCCGCGGGCGTTCTGGCGGCGCTCGTGCTAGCCGGCGGCGGGTTCCTGATCGTGCGCCGCCGTTCGCCGCGGCACCCCTCGACGGGCAGCTGACCCGCGCCCGAGCACGCGCGAGACGCGCCGTCGCCGGGTGCGGGCGCCGGCGCGAACGCACCGAGGACAGCGGGGCGCCGCGGTTATCGTGGACGCGCGATGGATGCCGCCGCGAGCCGAGTGCGAGCGCTCCCGCGGGAGCTCAGGGCGAGGCATCCGGGCCTCGTCGCGACGACCGGCGTGTTCACGGCGGCGCTGCTCGCGTTCATCGCGATCGGCGCCGCGCTGCCCGTGCTGCCGACGTTCGTTCGCGGTCCGCTGCACGCGAGCGACGTGAGCGTGGGCGTGGTCGTTGGCGCATTTGCCCTCACGGCGGTCGTCGCGCGGCCCGTCGCGGGTCGCCTGGCGGACGCGCGCGGGCGGCGAATCGTGCTCGTCGTCGGCTCGCTTGCGATGGCGCTTGGCGGCGCGATCTACCTCGTCAGCGAAAGCGTGCTCACGCTCGTGGCCGCGCGTCTCGTTGTCGGCGCCGGCGAGGGCGCGGTCTACACCGCAGGCGCGTCTTGGGCCGTCGACCTCGCGCCGGAAGACAAGCACGGTCTCGCCCTCGGCCTGTTCGGCCTCGCGGTGTGGGGCGGTCTCTCGCTCGGACCCGTCAGCGGCGAGCTCCTGCGCGCGGGCGCCGGATATGACGCCGTGTGGACGCTGACCGCGGTGCTGCCGCTAGCCGCCGCCGTCATCGCCATGCGCCTTCGCGAGCCGCGCCCCTCGGTTGATGCCGATCCCCACGAGGCGTTCGCGTGGTTCCCGCGCGCAGCACGGCGGCCCGGGCTCGCCCTCGCGCTCGCGAACGTGGGCTACGCGGCGCTCGCCGGCTTCGGCGTCCTGCTCCTGCGCGCGCGGGGAATCGGAGGCGGGGCGAGCATGTTCACCGCCTTCGCAGTCGCCGTGTTCGCGAGCCGGATCGTGCTCGGCCGCATGCCCGACCGTGCGGGCGCGCAGGCGACAGCGACGGCGGCCGGCGTGCTCGAGGCGCTCGGCCTCGCGATCATCGCGCTCGCGGGCTCGCTCGTGATGGCGCTCGTAGGGGCGGTCGTCGTCGGCATCGGGTTCTCGATGCTGTTCCCCTCGCTCGCGCTGATGGTCGTCGGCGAAGTCGGCGAGCACCGCCGCGCGTCCGCCCTCGGCGCCTTCACCGCGTTCTTCGACATCGGCGTCGGCCTCGGAGCGCCGATGGCGGGGGCGATCGCTGCAGCAGGCGGCTACACCGCAGTGTTCGTGGTGGCGGCGGTCGCCGCCGCGTGCGCCGCCGCGCTCGCCGCCACGCGCGGCGCGGCGCTCGCATCGCGCGACGCGGCTCAGTCGGCGTGACGCCGCGCGCTCGCGCGCGTCCCTCAGTAACAGGGATCGACGCCGCGGCGCTCGGTCGTGTTCGCGTCCTCGCGACCCGCCGCGTCGCGCGCGCGCACGACGAAGTAGAACGTCCCGTGCGAGGGCAGGCCGGGCGTACGGAAGATCGTGACCCCCCGCGGCGTCGTCCACGTCGGCATGCGGTAGTCCTCTCCGCCCGGCGCGGAGGCGAGGTAGACGTCGTAGACGATCTCCGAACTCGGGGTCGCGGGGTCGACTGCGGGCTCCCAGCTCAGCGTGAACGGCGTCGTCTCTCCCGGGCGCTGAGCCCCCGGCGTGCACGCGAACGCGCTCCGCAACCCTGCGAATGCCGGCGCCGCCGCCCCCGAAACCGGACGCGGATGCGCCGCGGCGACGCGGAAGCTGAAGCGGGCGATCGCACGCACGACGATGAACGCGGGGCACGCGCGCCCCGGGGCGCAGACCGGCTGCTCGCGTTCGTCGACCGTGCCCCGGTAGACCCCCACGCACCAACGCGAGGTGGGCTTCGGCGGGCGCAGCGTCACGCGCACGCGTACGCCGGCCGCGGCGTCGCGCGCGCTCGCCGCGAAGCTCGTGGCGCAACCGACGGCGCGCCCGGTTAGCGAGCCGAAGACGACGTCGCGCCTCTCGATCGAGCCGGATCGCCCGGTGCTCGCGACGGCGCGAAAGCTGAGTGTGAACACCGAGCTCGGCACACCCGTCGATGGCACGACGGTGGCGCGCGCCCGCGCGTCCGCGGCGGCGACGTGGGTGGGCGGCGCGGCGTTGAGCAGCGCGGCGACGGCGACGATCGCGAGCACGAATTCAGTCTGGCAGCGTCCCCCCGGTGGGTGCCACCGGAGCCGCGACCCCGCCGGCGGCCGCGGAGCGCGTATCGGCGTGCGCGTGGCGCGGACGCGGCGCCGGGGCCGGGGCCGGCGATGCGGTGCGCGTGCGGAGCGCTCCGAGCGCGAGCGCGACGGTCGCGCGCTGGTTGTCGATCCGCAGCCGCTGCTCGAGGATCGCTGCGGCCTGCGCCGCTCGTCCCTCGCGCGCGAGCGCCCTGCCGAGGTCGTAGAGCGCGTAGGCGTAGGTGAGGCACGCTTCGCTCGCCGGCTCGATGCAGTCGCTCGTTCGCTCGCCGGTCGCCGCCAGCGCTTCCGACAGGCGCGCCGCCGCGGCGCGCTCCTGACCCGATTCGAGCAGCCGGTGACCGCGCGCCTGCAGTTCGCTCGCGACCGGAGCCGGCGAGCGTTCGGCAACGGCGACCGGGGCGCGCTTGCGCGGAGGCGCGGCGTGCACGGGCACGGCCGCAGGACGCGCGCCCGCGGCGTTGGCCGGACCGACGGGCCTGCCGGCGTTGCGGCGCGCGTCGCGAGAGCTCGATGCGCGCGCCCCCCGAGAGCTCGATGCGCGCGCCCCCCCGGGATGAGGACCCGAGAACGCGGCGAGCGCGACGATCGTTACGAACGCCGCCACGAGGAGCGCGGGCGCGACCCAGCGGCC
>DATBCA010000086.1:0-7648 GCA_036270715.1 Solirubrobacteraceae bacterium | reverse complement strand
GCGGAGCTTGTGCCGACCCTGTTCGAGCGCTTCGTGCGTGGCGCGGGCGACCGCGGCGGCTCCTTCGGACTCGGTCTTGCGATCGTGAAGGCGGTCGCGGAGGCGCACGGCGGCTCGGTCGCGCTCGACGGCACGGGCGCGGACGGACGCACAGGCGCGCGCTTCGTCGTGCGCCTTCCCGGCGAGCCGAGCGAGGCGCCGGGCACGGGCAATGCGCAGACCGGCGACTCGGCGCCGGCGGGCTGGCCGATCTCCGATCGGTCGCTCGCGACCTGAGCCGCGCGGCGCGGCGCCGCTGAGCGTTACACCTCGACGACGACCGGCAGGACCATCGGCCGCCTGCGCAGGCGGTCGTAGACGAGCTGCGCGAGGTCGTCGTGGAGCATCTGCTGGACCATCTCGACCTCGTGCACGTCGTCGGCGCCGGCGCGCGCGAGCGTTTCGTCGACGGTCAGGCGGATCTCGCCGAGCAGCTCGTCGGCCTGGTCGCGGAAGGGAACGCCGCGGAAGATGACCTCGGGCTCAGCGACGGAGTGGCCGTCCTGCTCGGCGAGCGTGACGACGACGATGAAGATCCCGTCAGCGGACAGCATCCGCCGGTCGCGTAGCGCGACGTCGGCCATGTCGCCGATCTCGACCCCGTCGACGAACACCATGCCGGCCTGCTCGCGCTCGCCGAATCCAGCGCCGCGCGGCGTGATCACGAGCGGGAGCCCGTTTTCGCCCTCGAAGATGTCCTCGGGCGGCACGCCGACGGCCTCGGCGAGCTTCGTATGCATGCGCAGGCGCTTGAAGTCCCCGTGGAAGGGCATGACGTAGCGCGGCTTGACGAGGTTGAGCATCAGCTTGACCTCCTCCGCGTAGCCGTGTCCGGACGCGTGCACGGGCGCGTCGCGCGGGGTGATGACCTCGCAGCCGATGTGGTACAGGCGGTCGATCGTTTCGTTGACCGCGCGCTCGTTGCCGGGAATCGGCGTGGCGCTGAAGACGACGGTGTCTCCGCTTTGCAGCTCGACCTGCGGGTGGTCGCGGTAGGCCATGCGGCGCAGCGCCGACAGGGGCTCGCCCTGCGAGCCGGTGGAGATGATGACGATCCGCTCGTCCGGGAAGTCCTCGAGCTCGCGCAGGCCGACGAGCTGCCCTTCGTCGATGTCGATGTGGCCGAGCGAGCGCCCAATGCCGACGTTCTTACGCATCGAGCGCCCGGCGAGGACGACCTTGCGGTCCAGAGCGTTGGCAGCGTCGACGACCTGCTGTACGCGGTGGATGTTCGACGCGAAGCTCGTGACGATGATGCGGCCCTCGCAGCGCGCGAAGACCTCCTTGAGGTGCGGGCCGACGACCGACTCCGAGGGCGAGAAGCCGGGACGGTCGACGTTGGTCGAGTCGCCGCACAGGAGCAGCACCCCCTCGCGCCCCAGCTCGGCCAGGCGCGAGACGTCGGCTGGAGGACCGTCGACGGGCGTCTGGTCGAACTTGTAGTCGCCGGTGATGAGCACAGTCCCGAGCGACGTTCCGAGCGCGACGGCGCTGGAGTCGGGGATCGAGTGCGTCATGTGGACGAGCTCGAGCGAGAACGGCCCGAGCTCGACGGTCTCGCCCGAGTCGAGCTCCTCGAGCTCGATGTCGCGGAGCTTGTGCTCGTCGAGCTTCGAGCGCGCCATCGCGAGCGTGAGCGCGCCGCCGTAGACCGGCGGCAGATCCTCGCCGAGCTCGCGCAGCACCCACGGGAGCGCGCCGAGATGGTCCTCGTGCCCGTGCGTGATGACGATCGCTTCGATATCCCGCGCGCGTTCGATGAGGTAGCTGAAGTCGGGCAGCACGAGGTCGATGCCGACCATCTCGGGCGTTGGGAAGCGCAGGCCTACGTCGACGACGACGATGCGCCCGTCGTGCTCGACGACGGTCATGTTCTTGCCTATCTCGCCGAGCCCGCCGAGCGGGAGAACGCGAAGATCGCTCACGCGCCGGAGGCCCGCGCAGCGGCCGCGCCCGCCGTGGCGGCCGCGCCGGGTCCGTCACCGTCGTCGCGGAGCAGCCCGTGGCGGGCGAGCATCGCGCGGACGGCGTCGAGCTCCTCGTCCGTGGCCTCGACGAGCGGAAGCCGCAGCCCTCCTGCGCCGTGGCCGAGCAGGTTGAGCGCGGCCTTCGTGCAGGTGGGGCTCGACGTCAGGAACAGCGTCTCGTAGACGTCGCGCAACGACGCGTCGATCTCGGAGCGCCGCTCGGGTTCGTCGACCATCCGCCGCATCTCGTTGCCGACGATGTGGCTCGCGACGAGGATCCCGCCCGCGCCGCCCACGTCGAGCGTGCGCGCGAACGTGCCGTCGTCGCCGGCGTACAGAGCGAGGCCGTCGATCATCTGAAGCTCATCGGCGTTTGCCTGCTTGACGCCCTCGATGCCGTCGATCTGCGCGAGCTCGGCGAGCAGGTCGGGAGGCATGTTCGTCCCCGTCCTGGCGGGGATGTTGTAGAGCAGCGTGGGTTTGTCGGTCGCCGCTGCGACGGCTTCGTAGTGGCGGCGAAGGCCGAGCCGCGAGGGCCTGTTGTAGTACGGGGTCACGGACAGCACAGCGTCCACACCGAGTTCGGTCGCGCGTTCGGTGAGGTACACGGCCTGGCGCGTGTCGTTCGTCCCGGTACCGGCGACGATCGACGCCCCCACGGGGCGCTCGGCGACGGCGAGGCCGATCAACGCGAGCTGCTCCTCGGGCGTGAGCGTCGGAGCCTCGCCGGTCGTGCCGGCGACCACGAAACCGTCGGAGCCGTTTTCGCCGAGGTGTCGCATCAGCGCGACGAACGTCGCCTCGTTGACGCGCAGCTCCTCATCGAACGGCGTGACGATCGCCGTGAGGACGGTCCCCAGGTCGAGCATTGCACTGCAGTATTCCACGCGGGTGCGCCGGGACGGGTGCTCTTCCGCGCGCGTCACCCGACGGGGGAGCCGAGCTACCGGCTCCCCCGCGGGCGATCGTCCCTGGGGGCCGTTGAGACGGTCTAGGAGATGTGCTCGGTGCGGTCGCGCCGCAGCCGCTGGGCGACCAGCGCGTACACGACCGCTCCTTCCTTTTCGACGATCAGCGTGTAGTACGTGTGGCCGCCGGTCACCGCGACGGCGAACGAGGCGCTGTACCCGGTCTCGTGGTTGACCTTCGCCGGCCCGGCGCCGCTGAATTCGAACCCCCCGGCGATCGCGACGCACGACGCACTCGCGAGGTGCGTGAGCCGCATGTGGAACTTGTGGCCGCGAGCGGTTGTCCGGAGTTCCTGGCGGTCGCTGAGGGTCGTCGACAGGTTGTCGTGGAGGCTTCCGCCCTCGCGACCGCGCGGGCCCCAATGGCCGCTGCCGAAGACCTTCGTGCATTCAGGCGGTTTGACGCCTTCTTCGACGGTGACGAGCTCGCCGGCTTCTTCACAGCCTGTCGCTTTCGGCGCGTTTGCGGAGTCGCCGCCGTATTCGACGACCCAGCTGTATTTGCCGGTTTGCGTGGGGCTGAACGCGGGTCCTGTGTAGCTGCCGTCGCCTTTGACTTCGGTGAGCCCCGAGGTGAAGGCGGGCGCTTTGCTGCACGTGGGGTCGCTCGGGCCGTAGAGCTTGAAGATCAGCTGGCCGGTCGGGCTCGTCCCGCCTTCGAGCGTCGCGGTGTCGTGCGTGGATTCGCCGCCCCTGATCGCAGGCCCCGAGTCCTTCGTCGTGAGCGTCGCTTCGGCCGCGGGGGTCGCAATCGCGACGCCCTCGGGCTCGGACAGGGTCGTTGCCGATCCCGCGATCTTGGCGACCGGCGCGACGTCGCCGTTGGCCGTCGGCGCGAACTCGACGACGTTCGAGGTGGCGAAGTTGGTCACGTACATCGCGCCTTCCGGGTTCACGGCGAGGTCGTCCGCGTTCGTCAGTTCGGTCAGCGACCCGGCGATGTTGCGCAACGGAGCGGCGTTGCCGCTCGCACCGGCTTCGAACACGTGCAGGCTGTTGGCGGCGTCCGAGACGAACAGCTGCCCGCTGAAGCCGACCTTCACGTCGTCGGGCGCGCTGAGTTCCGTGGCGGCTCCTGCGATCACGCGCAGGGGCGCGACGTTGCCGCTCGCGCCGGGCGCGAACGCGCGGATGCTCGAGCCGCTGTCCACGTACAGCGTGCCGGTGGCGTCGGCGCCGACCCCGTCGACCTGACCCAGCCCCGTCATTTCACCCCCGAGCGTGCGGACGGGCGCGACGTCGCCGCTCGCGCCGGGGGCGAACACGACGACGGGCAGGCCGGCGCCGAAGTTGCCGGCATAGATCGTCCCGTTGTTGGCGACGGAGATGTCGTCGTTGCTGGCGAGTCCCGTTAGTTCGCCGCCGATCGTGCGGATCGGGGCGACGTTTCCGGACGCGCCGGGCGCGTACTCGGTGATGGTGTCGCTGTTGAAGTTCGACGCGTAGACGTCGCCGGCGGAGTCGACGGCAGCGTCGGCGGGCCCGCCCAGCCCGGTGGATTCACCGACGATCCGACGCACGGGCGCGACGTCGCCGTTGGCGCCGGGTGCGAAGACGTCGATCGCGTTTGCCGAGTAGTCGGCCACGTAGATCGTCCCAGCGGGATCCGCGGCCCGCGCGGCGGCGGCGCCCGCGGTGGTTGGTGGGAGCGCAAGCGCGGCGCCGGCAGCGAGCCCGAATGTGGCACACCGCAACGCAAGCGACGACGTCAAAATCGCACGTCTCACGCGTCCTCCCCGTCCTTATGTGTGTCCCTCGCCGGTCCGGGAGCCGGGGCGACGGTGAACGTGTGAACTGCCCCCGTTAGGGCGCGGGGAGCCTAACTCTGCACGAGCTCGAGTTGTGAGGCAGAGGACGAATGGTCTAGTCGCCGGAGCCGAAGAGCAACTGGTCGAGCCCGACGACGAACGGTTCGGGCAGGGACCCCACGCCGCGGATCGCGAGCAGCACGCCGGGCATGAACGACTCGCGGCTGATCGAGTCGTGGCGGATCGAGAGCGTTTGCCCGAGGTCGCCGAGGATGACCTCCTGGTGGGCGACGAGGCCGGGCAGGCGCACGGAGTGGATCGGCGGCGCGTCGCCGCCTCGCGCGCGGGCCATCAGCTCGGCGGTCAGCTTCGCGGTGCCGCTGGGCGCGTCGAGCTTGCCGTCGTGGTGCAGCTCGATGATCTCCGCCGCGGCCATGTGTGCGGCGGCCTGTGCGGCAAAGCGCATCATCAGCACGGCGCCGATCGCGAAGTTTGGAGCCACGAGCACGTTCGCGCGCGGCGGCGTCGCCTCGCGCGCGGCGCGCTCGAGCGGCTCCAGCTCGAACCCGGTCGTGCCGACGACCGCATGGACGCCGGCGCGCAGGCACGCGAGTGCGTTCTCGAGCGCGCTCGAGGGCTGCGTGAAGTCGACGACGACATCCGGTCGGCCTTGGAGGACTTCGTCGAGCGACACGCCGATCACGAAATCGGCGCGCCCGCACAGCTCCATGTCCGGCGCGCCTTCCACGGCTCGGCACACGGTCTCCCCCATGCGGCCCGCGGCGCCGGAGACGGCGACGCGGATCATCTCGCGCCCGCCCGTGCGGGATCCTCCTCGCGCGCGTCCGCGCCGGCACCGTCGCGCAGCGGCTCCATCGCCGCGCGAAAGGCCTCCTCGTCGGGCCCGACGCACGCTACGGACAGCGCGCTCGGGTCGAACAATGAGTACGCGAGCTCGGCGACGTCCTGTGCGCGGACCGCGTCGATGCGCTCGATGAGCTCGTCGACGGTGAGGATCGGCATGCCCACGATGACCGCGCCCCCGAGGTGGTTCATGCGCGCCGCGGTCGACTCCATCGCGAGCACGACGCGGCCCTTGAGGTTCTCGCGCGAGCGCTCGAGCTCCTGCTCGTCTGCGCCCTCCCGCGCGAAGCGCTCGAGCTCTGCGGCGATCACCTCGAGCGCCGGGCCGAGCTGTTCGGGGCGCGTGCCGACGTACACGCCGACCTCGCCGGTGTGCGCGTAGAGGCTCGAGAACGAGTACACCGAGTACGCGAGCCCGCGGCGCTCGCGGACCTCCTGGAACAGGCGCGAGGAGGACGTCGCGCCGAGCACGCCCTCGAGCACGCGCAGGGCGAAGCGGCGCTCGTCGTCGCGCGCGAGCCCGCCGCCGCCGAAGCACACGTGGTACTGCTCGGTGTCTTTGCGCACGAAGCGCACGCGCGGGGGGAACGAGAACGCGTGCTCGGGGACGTCGCCGCCGCGAGCGCCGGCTGCGGCGCCCGGCGCACGGCTTGACTCGAGCTCCTGCGCCATCCGCACGAGCTCGTCGTGCTCGAGCGAGCCGGCGGCGGCGATGACGATGTTCTCGGGCACGTAGTGGCGCGCGTGGAACTCCGTGACCTGCGCGTGCGTGATCGCGCCGACCGTTTGCGCGCTGCCGATGACCGCGCGCCCGAGCGGGTGTGCGCCGAACACGGCGTTCCCGAGCGCGTCGAAGGCGACGTCCTGCGGATCGTCCTCGTACATCGCGATCTCCTCGAGCACTACCTCGCGCTCGGCCTCGAGGTCGGACAGGCGCGGCGCGACGAGCATTTCGCCCAGCACGGCGAACGCGCGCTCGAGGTTGCGGTCGAGCACACGCGAGTAGAGCGAGGTCGCTTCACTGTCGGTCCCCGCGTTCACCTCGGCGCCCATCGCGTCGAAGATCTGGTCGATCTCCTCGGAGGTGTGCCGACGCGTGCCGCGGAAGAGCATGTGCTCGAGCAGGTGCGAGATCCCGGCCTGCTCGGGCGGCTCGGCGACCGACCCCGTGCCGATCCAGAACCCGAGCGCCACCGAGCGCACCCCCGGGACGCGCTGCGTGACGACGCGGACGCCGCTCGGCAGCGTCGTGGTGCGGTGCTCGTCGCTCAGGGGAGCCTCGGCCTAGTCGCGGTCGCGCCGCGGCCGCGAGCGTCCGCCGCGGTCGCCGTCGCGGCTCCCGCGGTCGCGGCCGTTGCGCCGCGAGCCCTCCCGCGATGGGCGCCCGCCTCCGCCACCGCCACCGGTGCCCACGCCGGCGAGCTCCTCGACCGTCTTGCCGGCGATATCGGGGTCGTGCGCGAGCCGCAGGCCGATGCGCCCGCGCTCGCGGTCGACCTCGACGACGCGCACTGTGACCTCGTCCCCTTTGTTGAGGACGTCCTCGACGCTCTCCACGCGCTCGCCGGGCGAGACGTTGGAGATGTGCAGAAGCCCGTCGGTGCCCTTCGCGAGCTCGATGAAGGCGCCGAAGGTGGTCGTCTTGACGACTTTGCCGACGTACTCGTCGCCGACCTCGACCTCCTTCATCATCATCCGCACACGCTCCACGAGCGCGTCGGCGAGCTCGCCGTTGGCGGAGTAGATGAGCACCTGGCCATCGTAGTTGACGTCGATCTGCGATTCGAACTCGTCGGACAGCGCGCGGATCGTTTCGCCGCCCTTGCCGATCAGCAGGCCGATCTGCGAGGGGTCGATCTGGATCGTCTGGATCCGGGGCGCGAACTGGCTCAACTGCTCGCGCGGCACCTCGATCACCTCGGCCATCCTGCCGAGGATGAACTCGCGCGCGTCCCTGGCCTGCGTGAGCGCGTCGCGCAGGATCTCGAACGTGACGCCCGAGATCTTGATGTCCATCTGCAGCGCGGTGATGCCGCGTTCGGTCCCGGCGACCTTGAAGTCC
>DATBCA010000085.1:0-6285 GCA_036270715.1 Solirubrobacteraceae bacterium | reverse complement strand
GCGGGTGATCCCAGCCGGTCGCGGCGCGAAACGCGCCGAGGGCGCGGGCGGCGAGATTCTGCGCGGGCGAGCCCGCGAGGGCGGGCGCGATCAGCTCGTCCGCGGGCGTGCCCGGCGGCGCAGGCGCGAGCGTGAGCTCGTCGGCGAGCGAGATCGATTGCATCACCGTGACGAGCTCGTGACGGCCGTCCGAAGCGCGCACCTGCCCCACGAACAGGCCGAGGTTGACCTTCGCCGGCGCGAGCGCGCGCAGCGGCGTGAGCGCGCCGGCGCCTCGCGTCGGCTTCATATCCCGAGCGCCGCGGCCAGCTCGCGGAAATCGTGCGGCGAGAGCGTCTCCGCGCGCGCGTCGGCGGGCCGTCCGATCGCGACGAGCGCGTCGCGCAACTCCTCGCGCGAGCGCGAGCGCGACCCCGTCGCGCCGGCCAGCACCAGCGAGCGAGCGAGCGTCTTGCGCCGGTGTGCGAACGCGCCGTTCACGAGCTCGCGCAACGAGGCCGGGATCGCTCCCGCGCGCACGCGCCGCATCGCGACGAGCACCGAGTCGACGTTCGGCACGGGGTGGAACACCGTGCGCGGGATCGCTCGAGCGACGCGCACCTCGCACTGGAGCTGCGCGAGCACCGACGGCGCCCCGTACGCGCGGCTGCCGGGCGCGGCGGCGAGGCGCTCGCCGACCTCGCGCTGGACCATCGCGACCCACCGCTCGACGCTCGGAAGCTCGTCGACCGTGCGCAGCAGCACGCCCGCGGCGATTCCGTAGGGAAGGTTCGCGACGAGCGCGCCCGGCGCCGGGTCGAGGCCCGCAAGCGCGATCCGCATCGCGTCGCCCCAGTGCACGGTGACGTTCGCACGCGCTCCAAGCGCGTCGCCGAGCGCCTCGCGCAGGCGCTCGTCGATCTCCACGACGTGGACGTGCGCGACGCGCTCGGCGAGATACTCCGAGAGCACGCCTAGGCCGCCGCCGATCTCGAGCACGACGTCGTTCACATCGAGCTGCGCCGTGCGCGCGATCACGCCGAGGATGTTCGAGTCGACGAGGAAATACTGACCGAGGTCGCGGTCCGCGCGTAAGCCGAAACGGCGCAGGCGTCGGAGGCTCGGCTGCGGCGCCACGCCGCTCACCACGCGAACGTGCGGGCGGCGTTGGCCGCGATCGCGTCCCCCAGCTCCGACTCCTCGGCGCCTCGCACCTCGGCGAGGAAGGCCAGCGTGTGCGCGACGAACGCCGGCTGGTTGCGCCGGCCGCGTACCGCTTGCGGCGTGAGGTACGGCGCGTCCGTCTCCGCGAGCAGCGCGTCGATCGGGACGCTGCGCGCGGCGTCGGCGAGCTCGTGCGCGCTCGGGTAGGTGACGTTGCCGGCGAACGAGAGGGCGTAGCCGCGCTCGAGGCATTGCGAGAGGCGAGCGGGCATCGAAAAGCAGTGCATGACGACGTTCACGCCGTCGGCTTCGGCGGCGAGCTGGTCGGGAGTCGCCTCCTCGGCCGCGCGTGAATGGATGACGAGCGGCTTGGCGCCCTCGCGCGCGAGCGCGACCTGAGCGGCGAACGCTCGCTCCTGGTCGGCGCGGGGGGCGCCGTCGCGGTAGAAGTCGAGCCCCGTCTCGCCGATCGCGACGCAGCGGGGGTGCGAGGCGAGCGCACGCAGCTCGGCGAGGTCCGCGTCGTCGAACCCGCGCGAGGCATTCGGGTGGCGGCCGATGGCCGCGTAGACCTGCGGGAACGCCTCGGCGGCGGCGAGCGCCGCGCGGCACGACGCGCCGTCGATGCCGACCGTGAGGATGCGCGTGATGCCCGCCGCGACCGCCGTCTCGACGAGCGCCGCCTCGGGGCCGTCGCATAGGTCGAGGTGCGTGTGGCTGTCGATCATCCCGCGCGCGTCGCGGTGTCCTTCGGGAACAGCGGCTCGATCGCGCCGACCTCGCTGACTGCGCCGGCGCGCAGGCCCGCGTCGGCGAGCGAGACCGACGGCGCGCCGAGCGTCGCGAGCACGCGCTCGGCGCTCGCGGGAATGAACGCCCACAGCAGCACCGTGACGCTGCGCAGGCCCTCGACGAGCGTGCGCAGCACCGCCGCGAGCTCGTCCGCGCGGGCCTCGTCCTTCGCGAGCTGCCACGGCGAGCGCTCCTCCACGTAGCGGTTCAGGCGCCGCACGCGCTGCCAGATCTCATCGAGGGCCGCCGTCAGCTCCGCGCGGTCCACGTGCGCCTGCACGCTCTCGCTGAGGCCCGCGAAGTCGCTCGCGAGGGCGGGATCGATCTCGCCGGCATGCACGCGCCCGCCGAGGTAGCGCCCGACCATCGACGTCGTGCGGCTGGCGAGGTTCCCGAGCTCGTTCGCGAGCTCGCTCTCGTAGCGCTGCTCGAAGGCCGCGCTCGAAACCGAGCCGTCCTGGCCGAAGGGCACCTCGCGCAGCAGGTAGAAACGAAGCGCGTCGGCGCCGAAGCGGTCGATCGCTTCGAACGGGTCGAGCACGTTCCCGAGCGACTTGCTCATCTTCTCGCCGCCCATCAGCAGGTAGCCGTGGACGAACAGCCGCCGCGGCAGCTCGATGCCGGCGGCCATCAGCAGCGCCGGCCAGTAGATGGCGTGGAAGCGCAGTATGTCCTTGCCGATCAGGTGGTAGCTCGCGGGCCAGAACGTGCGCGTGAGGTCGGAGTCGCTCACGCCGGCCGGCGCGGGCGCGTAGGAGAGCGCGCTGTAGTAGTTCAGCAGCGCGTCGAACCACACGTAGAAGACGTGCTCGGAGTCCCACGGCACCGGGACTCCCCAGCGCAGCCTGTGGCGCGTAAGCGGGACGTCGCGAAGCCCCGAGCGTATGACCGAGAGAGCCTCGTTGTGGCGCGTGACGGGCGCGACGAAATCGGGGCGCTCGGCGTAGAGCGCTTCCAGGCGCTCCTGGAAGGCCGACAGCGCGAAGAAGTACGAGTCCTCCTTCTCACGCGTCAGCTCGATGTGGTGGATGGGGCACCGGTTCCCCTCGTCGATCTCCGACTCCGCCTTGAAGTCCGCGCAGCGCGGGCAGTACCAGCCTTCGTAGACGCCCTCGTGGACGAAGCCCGCATCGTGCACGCGCGAGAGGACCTCCTGGACCTTCGCGACGTGCTCCGGGTCGGTGGTGCGGATGAAGAAGTCGTTGCGCGCGCCGAGCAACGGCAGCAGCGCCTTGAAGTGCACCGAGTTTTCGTCCGCGAGCGCCTGCGGCGTCATGCCTTTGGCGTGCGCGGCGTCGGCGACGGGCTCGCCGTGCTCGTCGGTGCCCGTGAGGAAGAACACCTCCTCGCCGCGCTGGCGGTGGTGGCGCGCCATCACGTCGGCGGCGATCGTCGTGTAGGCGTGACCGAGATGCGGGGCCGCGTTGACGTAGTAGATCGGCGTCGTCACGTAGAAGGACATCGCGCCGTGCAGGCTATCCGCCTCTACGCGTGAGTCCCCGGTACAGCTGGTTGGCGCCGACGCCCGTGAGCTTCGCCAGCGCCGCCGCCGCGGCGCGCGGCCGCGCGCCCGCGGAGACGAGCGCCTCGAGCGCGCTGACGGCGTCCTGCGCCGCGCCGTCGTCGGCGGCCGCGACGGCCGCGCCGATCACGAGCACGATCTCGCCGCGCGCGGGGTGCGCGCGGAAGTGTGTCGCGAGGTCGTCGGCGCGCCCGCGGCGCACGTCCTCGTGGAGCTTCGTCAGCTCCCTGCACACCGCCAGCGCGCGCTCCGCTTCGCGCTCGGCCAGCAGCTCGAGCGTGTGGAGGAGCCGCCGTGGCGACTCGAATGCGACGATCGTCTCGCGCGCGCCGCCGACGATCGCCAGGAGCGCCTCGCGCCCGCGCGGGAGGAAGCCGACGAAGCGCCACCGGTCCGCCGGCAGGCCGGAGGCGACGAGCGCCGTGATGACCGCGCTCGGCCCCGGTAACACCTCGACGTCGATTCCCGCGCGCAGCGCCTCGGCGAGCAGCACGAAGCCGGGGTCGGCGACCAGCGGCGTGCCGGCGTCGGCGACGAGCGCGACGACAGCGCCGCGGCGCATCCGCTGGGTCAACTCGGCCGCGCGCGCGTCTTCGTTGTGCTCGTGGAAGCTCACGAGGCGCGCGCGGATGTCGTGACGCTCTAGAAGCGTGCGCGTGCGCCGCGTGTCCTCGCATGCGACCACGTCGGCTTCGGCCAGCGCGCGCAGGACCCGGAGGGTGACGTCCTCGAGGTTGCCGATCGGCGTGGGACAGACCACGAGGCGCCCTGCCTCGCCCGGCGCGGGGCTCATCGGGCAAATATAGGGTCAGCAACGTGCCCCAGCAGGAAGAGGAGCCACCCCGCGGGCGGGAACAACCACGCCCGCAGTACACGCACTACCGCACGCGCTGGCGCCTGCCCGCGCGCGGAGAGCCGGTTGGTCCGCCGCGCGTGCGCGAAGGCATCGGCCCCGACGGAAGCGGGGCACCGCGCGGCGCGCGCGCCGGCTCGCTCGCGGGCGCGCTCGCGCGCCTGGGCCTGCGCCCGCTGCGCAAGCGCCGCATCGCCGCGCTCGTGGCCGGGCTGGTGCTCGCGTGGCTCGGCCTCTCGCTGATGCTGTTCCTGATCAGCTCGCACTTCGAGCGCACGTCGCCGCCGGGCGACGTCGCCGCGGTGCTCGACCCCGCGGGCTACCCGCTCACGTCCGCCAACAACATCCTCGTGCTCGGGTCGGACCGGCGCCCCAAGAACAGCAAGGAACCCCACGCCGAAACCACGGGCTTCGGCCGCTCGGACTCGATCCTTTTGATCCGCGCCGGCGGCGGGCACGCCGCGCGGCTATCGATCCCGCGCGACACCGTCGTCGAACTCCCCGGCCACGGGCTCCAGAAGATCAACGCCGCGCACGCGTTCGGGGGTCCATCGGGATCTGTCAGCGCGATCAAGCGCTATCTCGGCGTGCCCATCAACCACGTGATCGAAGTCGACTTCGAAAACTTCCCGCAGCTGATCGACGCGATGGGCGGCGTCGACTACAACGCGCGTGGCTGCGTGATCTCGCGACTCGACGGCGGCTTCAGCCGCGGCGGCTACACGCTGCACCTGCACAAGGGGGTCAACCACCTCGACGGCAAGGCCGCGCTCGCGGTCGCGCGCACGCGTGAGAACCTCTGCGCGCCGAGCGAAACGGACATTCAGCGCGAGCAACACCAGCAGGCGCTGTTCACGGACCTGAAGCAGCGCCTGCTCTCGCCTTCGAGCTTCTTCCGCCTGCCGTGGATCGCGTGGAATGCGCCGCCCGCGGTCATCTCCGACATGAGCGCGGAGACGCTCCTGGGCCTGTTCGCGGCGCTCGCAACCTCCTCGACACCGCCGACGCGCATCCTCGAGCCCTCGGGAAGCGTCACGCTGCCCGACGGCGAGGAAGGCCTGCGGGTCTCCGAATCGGAGTGGCACGAAGCAGCGCGCCGCTTCGAGAGCGGGTGATCGCTCAGCGAGCTTTCGAGCTCAGCGAGCTTTCGAGCCCGCGGCCGCCGAGTCCTTCTTCGAGCCCTTTGCGCCCTTGCCGGCGTCTGACGACTCGCTCTTGGCGCTGGAAGAGGAGGCCTGGCCTGCGCCCGCGCTCGTTCCCTCGCTCACGGAGTCCTTGCCCGCGGAGTCCTTGCCCGCGGAGTCCTTGCCCGCCGACGACCCCTCGCCGGCGGCCGCCGTCTCGCGGTTGCGCTTGCGCGTGCCGTAGTCGGTGTTGTAGAAGCCGGTCCCCTTGAAGTGAACGGCGGGAGGGTGAAGCACGCGCTCGACGGGGACGCCGGTCTCGGGATCGACGGACAGCGGGTCGTCGCTGAACGCCTGTACCACCTCGAAGGTCGTCCCGTCGGGGCGCCTGTACTCGTAGATCGGCAACCGGACCCGCTAGTCGGTCAGGAGCGCCCGCGCGCCGACGATCGCGGCGGCGACGGTCGCGCTGAAGTCACGTTCGGGCTCGGCGAGCATGCGCATCGCAAGGCCGTCGGCGAGCGCGAACAGCGTGTCGGCGACCGCGTCGGGCTCAGCGTGAAGGTGAAGCACGCCCTCCTGTTGGCCGATCGCGAGCATGTGCTCGAGCTGCTCGCGCGTGCGGCGCATCAGCCCTGCGAACTCCACAGCGATGTCCTCGTTACGCCGCGCGAGCGTGAACAGCTCGAACACGAGCGTCACGAAGTCGGGGTCCTCGCCGACGGTCTGGCGCAGGTTCTCGGCCATCAGGTCGATGAAGTCGTCTGCTGTCTGCGCGCTCGCGAGCTGCCGCTCGAGCGACTGCAGACGCAGGTCGCACTCCAACCGCACGGCCTCGACGAGCAGTTTCT